>NZ_JBEZYU010000046.1:0-45666 GCF_040638875.1 Nocardia sp. NPDC024068
TGGAGCGACCAGAGGGAGGGAGCGCAGCGACTGACCGGCGGGAGTGAAGAACCGGGTTAATAGGGCCCCACCCTCGAGCGGCGGAGCCGCTCCAATCACACAGCCTGCGCTTCGTCTTGGGCGTGCTGGGCGCGGGCTACTTCCTGCGCGGTGTAGCGCAGGGTCAGTGCGATGAGGCCGACCAGCAGCGCGCCTATGGCTGCGACCAGTAGTGCGAGGGTGTAGCCGTTGCCGAGTGCGGTGATCTCCGCGGCCGACATCTCGGCGGGTTTCTTGTTGGTCCCGCCCTCGGACAGCGTGCGGGACGCGGCGAGCGGTGTGAGTACGCCGATGGCGATGGGTGTACCGAGGTTCAGGAACATCTGGCCGATCGCCGAGAGCGGGCCGATCTCGTCCGGTGGTACCCCGACCAGAACGCACAGGGGGATGAGGACCATGGCGATACCGATTCCGAAACCGATCACCGAGAACAGCGGCAGCAGTGTGGACCAGTAACCCACATCGGCGTCCAGTGTCGACCCGTATCCGAGACCGACCATGAGCACCACTGCTGCCCCGAGCAGTAGCCATCGCGGTGCGATATGCAGGGCCAGCCGGGTGGCCATCGCACTGCCCAGCCCGACGCCGACGGTGAACGGGATGAACGACACCCCGGCCACCAGTGGGCTGTAACCGACCACGTTCTGCACGAACAGGCCCGCGAAATAGGTGGTGGCGCCGAGGATGCCGCTGGCCAGCAGGATCACCACGAAGGTGGCGACGCGGTCGCGGCTGTCGAACAGCGTCCAGGGCAGCAGGGGGTTGTCCACCGAACGTTCGGAGAGAACGAAAACCGGCAGCAGGACCGCGCCCGCGATCAGGGTGCCGTAGACCAGTGGGCTGTCCCAGCCGAGTTCCGGTCCCTCGGTGGCGCCCCAGACGATCAGGGCGCACGCCAGGGTTCCGAGGAAGGCGCCGCGCACGTCCAGGGTGAGACGGTGATGGCCGGTATCGCGGAGCGCGAACAGCGCCCCGGCCACGATGAGCGCGCCGATGGGCACATTGATCAGGAAGATCCAGCGCCAGCTGGCTTCGGTGAGTGCCCCGCCGATGACCAGCCCGCCGACCGACCCCAGCGCGACCATCGATCCGAAGATGGCGAAGGCCTGGTTACGTACCTTCCCCGGGGCGAAGGTACTGGCCACCAGCGCGAACGCGGTGGGGGCGGCGAGCGCGGCGCCGGTGCCCTGGAAGGCGCGCGCGGCGACGAGCATCTGTTCGCCCTGCGCCAGGCCGCACAGCAGCGAGGCCAGTGTGAACAGCCCGACGCCGGTCACGAACATGCGCCGCCGTCCGAAGGAATCCCCGATGCGGCCGCCGAGCAGCATGAGACCCGCGAAGGGCAGACCGTAGGCGGTGATGGTCCAGGCGCTGCCCGAACTGGACAGGCCCATCTCCTCCTGCAGCCGGGGCAGCGCCAAGATGACCACGGTGCCGTCGAGCACCACCATCAGCTGTAAACCACTCAGTACGAGGATGGCGAGGCCGAAGGCCCGCTTCGTCACTGGATACTGCACGGCTGGTGGGTTATCGAGCACAGTGGGTCACTGTAACCGACCGTCGTCGACGGTTACGGGGGCGGCGGTGAACCCCGCTGTGGGTCCGATCACTACTATCGCGGGCGGCCGGATGCCCTCGGTGCGCACTCGTTCGGCCACATCGGCCAGGGTCGCGCGCACAACCCGCTGGCCGCGCAGGGTCCCCTCCTGGATGACCGTGGCCGGGGTGTCGGCGGGCCGGCCGCCTTCCCGCAGTGCCGTCGCGAACTGTTCGATCCGCTCCACCGCCATCATCAGCACCAGGGTGCCGCGCAGTCTCGCCAATGCGGGCCAGTCGACCAGCGAATCCGGGTGATCGGGGGGGATATGCCCGCTCACCACCACGAATTCGTGGGTCACCCCGCGATGGGTGACGGGAATGCCCGCGGCCGCCGGTACCGAGATGGGGCTGGTGACACCGGGAACGACCGTGACCGGCACCCCGGCGTCGACGCACGCCTCCAGTTCCTCGTAGCCACGGCCGAAGACATAGGGGTCACCGCCCTTGAGGCGGACCACGAACTTGCCCGCCCGCGCACCGGCGACGAGCGTCTCGTTGATCGCCTCCTGAGCCATCGCGCGGCCGTAGGGGATCTTGGCCGCGTCCACGACCTCCACATCGGGGCCGAGTTCGGCCAGCAGTTCCGGCGGTGCGAGCCGGTCGGCGACCACCAGATCGGCGCGCGCCAGCAGCCGCCGTCCGCGCACGGTGATCAGATCCGGATCGCCAGGCCCGCCGCCGACCAGAGCCACTCCCGGGGTCATCGGGGTCGCGTCGTCGGTGACCATGCCCGACTGCAACGCCTCGAGCAGCGCGGTGCGGACGGCGGCGGAACGCCGGTGCCGTCCCCCGGCCAGCACACCGAGGCTCATTCCGTCGTAACGCGCCGTCGCTGGGGTGACCGCCGTTCCCGATTGCGCGTGATCGGCGCGAACGCAGAAGATCCGTCGCCGGGTCGCCTCCGCGACCACGGCCGCGTTGGTGTCCGGTTCGTCGGTGCAGGCGATCGCGTACCAGGCCTCGGCGAGGTCCCCGTCGGCGTAATCGCGCAGGACGAGCGAGATCTGCCCGCCCGTGGCCATCCCCTCGACAGCGGGGGTGGCCTCCCGGGCGATCACCGTCACCTCGGCGCCGGAGGCGATGAGCAGGCCCAGGCGGCGCTGTGCCACGGTGCCGCCGCCCACGACGACGACCCGGCGTCCGTCGAGGTCGAGTCCCACCAGGTAGTTCGAATCACCGGCGGAGAGGTTGTCGGTATCGGCTGACGTGTTCGGCACAAGGCTGGAGCCTACGTCCCGGGCGGGTCGCCGACCCCACCCGCCTGCCGGTGCGCGCGGTCACGGATGCCCGCGACGCCCCGGGTCTCCCGGGGCGTCGGTCGCGCTCGCCGGGCCGGGGATCCGGGGTCAGGTCAGGACGGTCAATTCGGTATCGGAGGCCACTTCGACGCGAAGACCCGCGGTGCGGGCGACCCGGGCCAGGGCGCGGACGTCGCCGGGTTCGGCCCGGGTCAGCACCAGGGCGCGGGCGAGCAGGCCTTTGTGATGTTTGTTGAAATGACTCACCACAGTCCGTGAGCCGTCCTCGTGTTCGGTGAGCACCGTGGCGGTCACCGCGCCCGGCAGGCGGCCGAGTTGCTGATACGTCCCGGAACGCAGATCCACCACCAGATCGCCGTCGGTCGCCTCGCGCAGCGCCGGCACCAGCTGGTCCCGCCAGACAGCGGCCAGGGTGGGACGGCCGGGGAGCTTCGACCCGCCCGACAGCCGATAGGCGGGAATCGGGTCGCCGGCCCGGACCGCCCCGAACAGCGCCGAACCGATCGCGAGACGCGCGCCGGCCTTCGCGCGTTGCGCCCGGGTGAACGATGCGGCGTCGAGGGCGTCGTAGAGCACTCCGGTGTAGCGCTCCAGCGCCGGCCGGGTGGGCGCGGTGCGCAGCGCGGCATTGCGCGCCAGTTCCGGCTCGGCGTTCTTACCGAGCCCGAGCGCCGACCGGGCGGCCGCCGGATCCGCGGACAGCTTCACGAGATCGTCCACCAGTCCGTCCCGGATCTCGGTGAGCGATTCGAACGCCAGCGCCCCCAGGTCGAGCGGGCCGCCGGTACCGCCGTCGGATTTGGTTTCGGAAGGAGGTAACAGCACCAGCACGAGCGGTTACGGTACCGGGCCGCTGTGGTCCGCAACCGCTGTGGTCAGCGGACCGCGTCCAGGAAGGCCCGGGTGCGTTCGTGCTCGGGGGCGGTGAAGATCTGCTCGGGCGGGCCCTCCTCGAGGATCCGGCCGTGGTCGAACATCAGCACCCGGTCGGAGACATCGCGGGCGAAACCCATCTCGTGGGTGACGATGAGCATGGTGATATCGGTGGTCTCCGCGAGTTCGCGCAGCACATCGAGCACCCCGCCGACCAGTTCCGGATCGAGTGCGGACGTCACTTCGTCGAGCAGCATGACCTTGGGGTCCATGGCGCAGCAGCGTGCGATCGCCACCCGCTGCTGCTGGCCGCCCGACAGCTGTGCGGGATGGGCCTTCGCCTTCTCCGCGAGACCGACCATTTCCAGCAGGTCCATGGCCCGCCGGTTCGCCTCGTCCCGGGATTTCCCCAGGACGTGTATCGGCGCCTCGGTGATGTTCTCCAGGACGTTCATATTCGGGAACAGATTGAACTGCTGGAACACCATCCCGACCTGTTTGCGCACCTCGCGCAGGTGTTTCTCGCGCGCCGGCACCAGTTTGGCGCCGCGCTGTTCGTGCGTGAGCATCTCACCGTCGACCCGGATCGTTCCGCCGCTCACCGCTTCGAGCGTCATCAGCAGCCGCAGGATGGTCGTCTTCCCCGACCCGGACGGCCCGATCAACGTCACCTTCTCGCCGCGCCGGACCGTGAAGTCCAGGTTGTCGAGGACCACCAGGTCACCGAAGCGTTTGACCACGCTGTCGAATTCGATCATCGGGCGTGCGTCGCCGGTGGCGTCACCGGCCTGCGCGCCGGAGACCGGGTCAGTAGTAGGCAAGTCGCTTCTCCAGTCTTCTGATCAGCACCGAGGTCGGGTAACTGGCCACCAGGAAGAACACACCGGCCAGGGTCATCGCCTCGAGATACGCGTAATGCCGGGCGCCGAACTGCTGTGCGGCGGTGACCAGTTCGACCACGGTGATGGCGAACAGGAACGGGGTGTCCTTGAACATCGACACCGCGTTGGTGCCGAGGGCGGGCAGGCTGGCCCGGATCGCCTGCGGCAGGATCACCGCCCGCCAGGTGCGGACCGGTGGCAGCGAGAGCGCACGGGCCGCCTCCCATTGGCCGGGCGGCACCGATTCGATACCGGCCCGGTACACCTCCGCCAGATATCCGGCGTAGTGGATGCCGAGCACCACGATCCCGATCTGCAGGGCCGAGAACTGCGGCAGCAGGCTGTAGGCGAACAGCAACTGCACCACCAGCGGGGTGAACCGGATGAATTCGCTCACCGCGTGCACCGGGGCGGCGATCCATCGGGGGGACGAACGCCGGACGATCGCCACGCACAACCCCAGCGCCGCCGCGATCGCGAATCCGAGCACCGTCGCCAGCAGAGTGATCCGGAAACCGCCCCACAGCACCGGCAGTGCCTCGGCGGCCCGTTCCCAACTCCATTCCACAGTCATGGGGTCTCCCTCGGGGCCGGCGTACGGGGTCCGCGGAGGCCGGGGCGCGGGCGGAGGTATCGCATCATGGCGTCACCTTCTGCCGGTCGGCAGCTACCGTATCGAGCGACTTGTCGGGTGCCAGGCGCAGGACTTCGCGCATCGAGGGGCCGCGTCCCAGCTTGTGTTTCGCGCGGGCCTCGAGCAGGTTCATCCCGAGCGTGAGCAGGTAGGCGATCACGAAATAGATCAGCAGGCCGATACCGAAGGCGAACAAGGTGTCACCGGTGCTCTGCCGTAGTTTCCCGATCTCGAAGGTCAGATCCTGCAGGGTGATGTAGGAGGCGAGTGCGGTGCCCTTGAGCAGGTGGACCAGCAGGTTCGCCAGCGGCGGCAGCATCAGTGCCCAGGCCTGCGGGAACAGGATCCGGCGCAGCCGCTGCCAGGGACCGAAACCCAGCGCCACCGCGGCCTCGTATTGCGCGCGCGGTACCGAGTTCAGCGCGCCCCGTACCACTTCCGCGCCGTAGGCGCCGTAGTTGAGCCCCAGCGCGAGGATGCCGCAGAACACGGGGTCGAGCTGATAGCCGAGCAGCGGCAGCACATAGAACAACCAGAAGATCTGCACCAGCAGCGAGGTCCCCCGGAAGAATTCGATCAGCACCCGGGCGGGTCCGCGTACCGCGAGGCTCTGTGCCCGGGCCGTCGTACCCAGGGCCAGCGCGAGCGCGAAGGCCAGCAGCGCCCCTCCGGCGGTGAGTTCGAGCGTGACCAGGATGCCGTCGCGGATACGGGGCACCGCCTCCGTGAGGGCGTCGAGATTACTCACGGCGTCTCCGCACCGGCCGGGATGGACCGGAGAGGAGCTCCGCCGCTGTCGAATTGTGTTCCGGCACGATCAGATATCGCCTGCGCAGAGCTTCGCGGTCGTCAGTCCGGGCTCGGGCAGTTCTTCTTCGGTGAACCCGTACTCACCCACGATGGAGAGGTACTTGTCCTTATCCGAGGTGATTTTGCGCAACTCCGCGTTGTAGGCGTCGAGCAGATCCTTGTCGTCGGTCCGGAAAACCGTGCCGCCCGCGCCGATCTGCGGTTTGCCGTCGATTTCGGCGACGAACGATTTGGTGACCTCCACCGCGGCGTCCGGGTTGTGATCGGCCAGCCAGTTCAGTGAGATCGCGGTGAGGGCGAAGACGTCGGAACGCCCGGAGATCACCGCGTCCATACCGTCCTGCGGGGTCGCGACCTGGGTCGCCTGGATGCCCAGCGATTCGGCGTAGTCGGATTCGATCGCGCCGGTCATCGATGCCATCTCGGCGCCCTTGTCCTTGATGGACTGCATATCGGTGAGGCCGAGCGGATTGCCCTTCTTCACCATCAGTGCCGTGGTGTACATGAACTCGGGTTCACTGAACGCCGCCTGTTCGCACCGCTGCGGCAGGATCGACATACCGGCGCTGACCGCGTCGAATCGCTGGGCCTGCAGGCCCGGGATCAGGGCGCCGAAATCGGTCTGGACGCCCTCGACGGTCTGGATTCCGAGGTTGCGGAAGATTTCGCGATGCAGGGCGACGGTCGCGCCGCTGAGCTGCCCGTTCTCCTCGAACGAGTAGGGCGCTTCCCCCGCGAACCCTACGGTGACGGCCCCTTTGTCCTTCAGGGACTGCAGCAGTTCGCCGCTGGCGGTCGTATCGGTTTTGGTGCATCCGGCCAGCGTCGCCGCCACCAGCACCGCTCCCGCGAACAATGCTGTCCTGCGCGCCCTTGATTTCTTGGTTCCCACCACGGCCGACCTTTCCCACGAGGGCGCTGACTCGAGTGCCGGGTAACTGGTCTCGAGCGTTCCCCGACCGATACACGCAGGTCAGCATCCTTTTTTAAGTTTGCCCGGGAAATCGGAGAATCCCGGTGAGCCGACTGTATCGGCGTCACGGTGCGACTATCGGCGCCGAAATGAATTCGCAAACAGAAGTTCAAAATACATTTATAATATTGTTATGTGAACGTGTTTGCTCTGTTATTCGGCACAGGGGGCGGCGCGGGTGAGAGGACCGGCCGGAAACAGCCTCCGACCGGTGCCGACACCCCCTCGGGCGTGTTGCCGGGAACGCGATGGCGACGGGGAACGGGCAGGGGCTACGCTGAGCAACCGTGATCACCCGCCTCTCCCGACTTTTCCTCCGTACGTTGCGCGACGATCCCGCCGACGCCGAGGTGCCCAGCCACAAGCTGCTGGTGCGCGCCGGTTATGTGCGTCGTATCGCGCCGGGTGTCTACTCGTGGCTGCCGCTGGGCCTGCGGGTACTGCACAAGGTGGAGGAGGTGGTGCGCGAGGAGATGAACGCCATCGGCGCACAGGAGATCTCGCTACCCGCGCTGCTGCCGCGCGATCCCTACGAGGCCACCAACCGCTGGACCGAATACGGCGACGCTCTGTTCCGGTTGCAGGACCGCAAAGGCGCGGACTATCTCCTCGGGCCGACCCACGAGGAGTTGTTCGCCCTCACCGTGAAGGGTGAGTACAACTCCTACAAGGATCTGCCGGTCACGCTCTACCAGATCCAGGCCAAATACCGCGACGAGGAGCGGCCCCGGGCGGGCATCCTGCGCGGCCGCGAGTTCATCATGAAGGACTCCTACTCCTTCGATCTGGACGAGGACGGGCTGAAGGCCAGCTACTCCGCACATCGCGAGGCCTACCAGCGGATCTTCGAGCGGCTCGGCGTGCAGTATGTGATCGTCGCGGCCACCTCCGGCGCCATGGGTGGCAGCGCGTCAGAGGAATTCCTGGCCGACAGCCCGGTCGGCGAGGACACCTACGTGGTCTGCCGCGAATCCGGATACGCGGCGAATGTCGAAGCGGTGGTGACCCCCGCACCCGAACCGCTGCCGATCGAGGGACAGCCGGAGGCGGTCGTCCACGACACCCCCGACACCCCGACCATCGCCACCCTGGTGGAGTGGGCGAACGCGGCCGGGGTCGCCGAACGGTACGGTCGCCCGGTCACCGCGGCGGACACCCTGAAGAACGTGATGGTCAAGCTGCGCCATCCCGACGGCAAGACCGAGATCGTCGGTATCGGCGTGCCGGGCGACCGCGAGGTCGACGACAAACGGCTGGGCGCCTCGGTGGAACCCGCCGAGGTCGAACTGCTCACCGAGGCCGATTTCGCCGCCAACCCTTTCCTGGTGAAAGGCTATATCGGCCCGAAGGGGCTGCAGGCCAACGGTGTCCGCTACCTGGTGGACCCGCGGGTGGTCACCGGCACCTCCTGGATCACCGGCGCCGACGCGTCCGGCAAACATGTGGTCGGCCTGGTCACCGGTCGCGATTTCACCCCGGACGGCACCATCGAGGCCGCACAGGTACGCGACGGTGACCCCTCGCCCGACGGCCGCGGCACGCTGGTGTCGGCGCGCGGTATCGAGATCGGTCATATCTTCCAGCTCGGTTACAAGTACACCGATGCCTTCGAGGTCGACGTCCTGGGCGAGAACGGCAAACCCGTCCGGCTGGTCATGGGCTCCTACGGCGTCGGCGTCTCCCGGATGGTCGCGGTGATCGCCGAGCAGCAGCACGACGAGAAGGGTCTGCGCTGGCCCGCCGAGGTGGCCCCCTACGACGTGCACGTGGTGATCGCCAACAAGGACTCCGCCGCGCGGGAAGGCGCGGAACAGGTGGTGTCCGGTCTGCACGCGCAGGGCCTGGATGTGCTGTTCGACGACCGCACCGCCTCGCCGGGTGTGAAGTTCAAGGACGCCGAACTGCTCGGTATGCCGTACGTGCTGGTGATCGGTCGCGGCTGGGCCGAGGGCACGGTCGAACTGCGCGACCGGTTCAGCGGCGCGACGACCGAAATCCCGGCCGGCGACGCGGTATCGGAGGTTCTCGCCCGCGTTCGCGGCTGAGCGGATCGGCGGTCCGGCTGCGGTTCGGGTCCACCTCGGCGGCGTTGATCGGATAGCGGAGCCGTCCGAGTTCGGGATCGTTACTGCGCCGCCGCCACGACCAGCTGTCGTGCGGCGTCGCGTACCGCGGCCGGCGCGTCCTGCGCGCCGGTGATGGAATAGCTGACGATCGCGCCCTCGTGCAGGCTCAGCAGTTGCACCGCGACCTTGTCGTGCGCGGCGATACCGGCCGCGGCGAGGAGTTCGCCGAACAGGTCTTTGAGCCACTGTTTCTCCGCGATGATCACCTTCCGGCCCGGATGGTCGGGCTCGGGGAGTTCGGCGAACGCGTTGATGAAACTGCACCCCCGGGTGCTGTCCGGTAGCCATTCGGGCAGCACGTCGAACGGCACCAGCACCCGTTCGATCGGATCGGTGCGTTCGGCGAGGCGGGCGCCGATCAGCGCGCGCCAGCGGCGATCGCGCCGTTCGAGGTAGGTGACCAGCAGGCCGTCCTTGGAGCCGAAGCGGTCGTAGAGGGTTCGTTTGGTGACCCCGGATTCGGCGGCGATCGTATCCACGCCCACCGCGTGGATACCGCGGGTGTAGAAGAGCTCGGCCGCGGTGTCCAGGATGCGCTGGGCGGCCGGAGTCAGCGTGTTGTCGTCGTACGCGGTGGCAGACATCCGCACCTCCTTGCATTCACAGGTCTGTGTACCTATTCTAGCGAGTGCGAGACTTTACAGGTCTGTGTAGTGGAGGTGGATCATGCAACGACCGATACAACGCCTGAGCCGGGTCTTCCCCGGGTGGGTCCGTGATTTCGCACTCGGTGTACATATGGCGAACGGAATCCGGCACGGAGTTCCGGGCGCGGGCGGTCCTCGCCGCGGCCCGGAGCGGGTCGGCGACCGCCTTCCCGGCCGGTCCACGCAACTCACTTCGGAGCGTATTCGCCGGTGGGAGGAACCCGTGTGCGCCGACGCCGCCCCGGCGTGACGGGCGTGGGCCGGGCCGCGGACAGCAGAAAGACCGGCCCTCGACTGTGTGGCGGCCGGTCTTTCTGCTGAGTGGGATGAGGCCCTGGGCGCGGTTACTTGTGCGGGACCCCGGTGACCAGGCCGCCGTCGACGACGAACTCGCTGCCGGTGGCGTAGGAGGCTTCGTCGCTGGCCAGGAAGAGAATGAACGTCGCGACCTCTTCCGGTGCCGCGGGCCGGCCCATCGGGATGGTCACCAGATCGTCGGGGATGCCCTCGGTCATCGGGGTGCGGATGAGTCCGGGGTGGACCGAGTTCACCCGGATCCCGTGCGGGGCCAGTTCCAGCGCGGCGGATTTGGCGAGGCCGCGCACACCCCATTTCGAGGCGACGTAGCCGTGCGCGAACGGGGCGCCCCGCAGGCCCTCGATCGAGGAGACGTTGATGATCGAACCGCCACCGGCGGCGATCATGGGTTCGACGGCGACGCGCATACCCAGGAAGGTGCCCACGAGGTTGACCTCGAGTACGGCGCGGAACTTCTCGAGTGAGAGTTTCTGCAGCGGAGCGCCGTTGACGATACCGGCGTTGTTCACCAGGACGTCGAGTTTCCCGAACTCGGTGACGGCGGTGGCGACGGCGGTCTCCCACTGGTCCGGCTGGGTCACGTCCAGCGGGACATAGCGGGCGGCGGCGCCGAGTTCGTCGGCGAGTGCCTTGCCCTCGTCGTGGAGCACATCTCCGATGACCACTTTCGCGCCCTCGGCCACGAGCAGTTTCGCATCGGCGGCCCCCATGCCCCGCGCGCCGCCGCTGATGAGAGCAACTTTGCCGTCTACACGTCCCATGGCGGTGACGCTACCATGAAACTGGAACACGTTCTAGACACTGTTCCGGAAGAGTGCTCGGTGCCGGAAAGGGCGGCGGAACAGCGGTTTCGGCGCAGCCGGCCCTTATACCTAGGAGAATCATGGCCCAACGCGTCGTCCTCGTCGGCACCGGTAACGCCGGACGGATCGCCCTGACCCAGTTGATCGGCGACCCCAGGTTCGAACTGGTGGGAGTGGGCGTCTCCACCCCGGAGAAGGTCGGCGTGGACGCCGGTGAACTGGCCGGGCTGCCCGGCACCACCGGAATCACCGCTGTCGGCGATCTCGAGTCGTTGCTGGCCACGAAACCGGACTGCGTCGTGTACTGCGCGATGGGCGATACCCGGCTGGTGGAGGCGATGGGCGATATCCAGCGGTTCCTGGAAGCCGGGGTGAACGTCGTCGGCACCGCGCCCGGTCTGCTCATGTATCCCTGGGGCACGCTGCCCTCGAAACTCTTCGCCCGGGTGGAGGCGGCCGCCACCGCCGGTAGCGCGAGCCTCTTCGTCAACGGGGTCGATCCCGGGTTCGTCAACGATCTGATCCCCTTCGCGCTGGCCTCGACCTGCCAGCGGGTCGAACAGGTGCGGTGCCTGGAGATCGCCGACTACGCCACCTACGACGGATCGACCGTCATGTTCGATGTGATGGGCTTCGGGTTGCCGCTCGACCAGACCCCCATGCTGCTGCAACCCGGCGTCCTGGGTATCGCGTGGGGGCCCGGTATGCGGGCGCTGGCGGCCGGGCTGGGGGTCGAGATCGACGAGATCACCGAGACCTGCGAGCGCGAGCCCGCTCCGGAGAGTTTCGAGATCGCGGTCGGGCAGGTGCCCAAAGGTAGCCAGGCGGCGCTGCGCTTCGAGATCACCGGCCATGTGGCGGGGCGGCCCGCGATCGTGGTGGAACACATCACGCGGTTGCGCGACGATCTGCGACCCGACTGGGCGCGCCCGGCGCAGGCCGGGGGCTCGTACCGGGTGGAGATCACCGGGGAGCCGTCCTACGCCGTGGACATCTGCCCGACCAGCCGCAACGGTGACCACAACTACGCCGCGATCCTGGCCGGAGTGGGCCGGGTGGTCAATGCCATACCTGCCGTGATCGCGGCCGAACCCGGTATCCGGACCACCGCTGACCTGCCGATGTACACCGGCCCCGGCCTCACCCCGGTGGCCTGACCGCCGCGCACCTGCCTGCGGATTCGGCGGCGATCCGGGCCCGCGCCTAAGCTCGGATGGCGGAGCGGCCGAGCCTCGGCTCGGCGCCGATACCAGGGAAGGTTGCGCTGAATGTATGAGCCCGACCGGTCCGGCCCTCGTGAGCCGAACCTGTCCGAACTACGCGAGCGCGCCGCGCACGGTGATTCCGATGCCGTCGCGCAGTTGCTCGATATCGGGGATGAACGCACCGATGCCGTGGACCTGAGCGACTTCGATCTCGGTACCGAGGGGGCGGCACCCGCCGAAACCGAACGATAGTCCGGATACCGCGCGCCACGGGCACTCGCCCGCCGCGTGCCGCCCGGCCCGCACTTGTAGGGTGGGTGGCCATGGGAACCGCTCCGGCTGTCACACCGGAACGAACGTCTGCCCCGAAACCCTCGTCCGCGCCGCGGTCCGGCGGCATCCTGTCGCTGTTACGCGGTGGTCACCCCGCCCGAACCGTCATCGTGATCGCGCTGGTCGGGATCGCCGCGCAGCTGGTGCTCCGCGGGCTGGTACTCGCGCACGGTTATTTCTACTGGGACGATCTGATCCTGGCCGGCCGCGCCGGCTCGCTGCCGCTGTACGCGCCGGAACTGCTCCTGCACGAGCACGACGGACATTTCATGCCCCTGGCCTTCGCGGTGTCCTGGCTGGTCACCGCGATCGCGCCGCTGGAGTGGGGGGCGGCAGCCGCGGTGACACTGCTCATGCAGGCGGCGGCATCGCTGGCGGTATTGCGGCTGTTGCTGGTGCTGCTCGGGCCACGCCGCACCATGCTCGTCCCGCTGCTCTTCTATCTCTTCGGCCCGCTCACGCTGCCCGCGTTCGCGTGGTGGTCGGCCGCACTCAACGCGCTGCCGTTGCAGTTCGCCCTCGCCTGGGTGGCGGCCGACGCGCTGCGCCTGGACCGCACCGGCGCGCGGCGCTACGCCGTATCCGGGGTCCTCGTCTCGGCCGTGGCCCTGCTGTTCTTCGAGAAGGCGGTGGTGGTGCCGTTCGTGGCGTTCGCCGTCGTCGTGCTGGCCCGGTACGTGGACGGGCGCGGTCCGGGATTCCGCGCGGTGCTGCGCCGCGGGTCGGTGCTGTGGGCCGGCGCGGCCGTGGTACTGGCCGGTTGGGCGGTGGCCTACTACGCCGTGGTCGGCCTCACCCACGGCGAAGGCGGTTCGGGCGATATCGCCTCGATGCTGCCGCGGGCGGCCTGGGCCGGTGTCGTGACCGCCCTGCTCGGCGGCCCGTGGGGCTGGGAGCGCTGGGTGCCCTCGGCCCCGTGGGCGGTCGCACCGGACTGGACCGTATGGGCGGCGTGGGGCTTGGTGCTGGTGGCGGTGGTGTGGACGATCCGCGCCCGCCGTGTGGTCTGGCCGGTGTGGGTGGCGGCGGCGGTCTATCTGCCCGCGGTGCAGATCCCGGTGGTGCTGATGCGAGCCGGGCCGAACACGGTCGACGAACTCATGATGTCGCTGCGGTACCTCGCGGACGCGTCGGTCGTCCTCACCGCGGCAGGGGCTCTGCTGTTGCGGGCGTTCGCGCCCACCGGTACCGGAGTCGCCGGTCCGGGTGGCGAGGCGGAGCCCGCGCGTGCCGCCGGCGCGCCGGCGACGTGGTGGCGTGGACCGCTGCCGGTGGCGGCGGTGGCGGTGGCGGTGGCGTTCGTGCTCAGCAGTCTGTGGTCGACCTACTCGTTCACCCGGATCTGGTCGGAGAGCCCGACGAAAACCTATGTGACGAACGCGACGGCGGAATTCGCGCGCTGGGACGGCGCGCCCCTGCTGGAACAGGAGGTTCCGTGGACCGTCCTGAACCCCACCGCCTACCCCGACAACGAGGCGAGCCGGGTGCTGTCGCCGGTGACGCCACCGGGGGCATTCGCCGAGGCGACCGGCCATTTGCGGATGATCACCGATACCGGTGAATTCGCCGAGGCGCGGGTCTGGTGGAACCGGGGGATCGAACCCGGGCCGGATCCCGGCTGCGGGTACCGGATCGCCGGCGGCGCACCGGTGCGCCTCGCGCTGGACGGTCCGATGATCGCGCACGAATGGACCGCGCAACTCAACTACTTCGCCGATCGGGACGGGGAGATCGCCGTCGGCTTCGACAGCGGGCACAAGGCCGCGGTGCCGCTGCGGGCCGGTCTGAACACGGTGTACGTGCGGATCGCCGGCAGCGGTTCGGCCTTGCTGGTCCAGAGCCGGACCCCGGGTCTGCAGGTGTGCATCGGGACCGGTCCGGTCGGCGTCGCCTCCCACGAATAGGCCGGCCCGGCCGGTCTTCCCAGATGCGGTGATACACCGGGCGCGACGCCGGTGATTACCTGTCACGGTGTCGAGGTGATGTCCGGGTCCGCGCGGCGGGACTACCGCCGTGGCGCCGGAATCCGATCCGGTCGTGGGGAACCGGCGCGGCGGCCGGTGGTCCCGGCGGAAATGGTGAGGCGGTGCCGATGTCCGAAGAGTATGCCGGTGATGCGCACCGCGCCGGGGGCGTGACCGTGGATTCGGTGACCGAACAGCTCGCGACCCGGCTCGGGGTGGTCGGCGAGAGTGCCGGAGAAGTGCTGCGGCGGAATGTCCGGGGAGCCGCCGGGGGAGCCGAAACGATCGCGCTGCTGGTCGGATCCGATGAGGACGGGGCGCGGCGGATCGAGCACGCGGGCAGCGATTTCCACGAGGCCGCGGGCCGTATCGCCGGGGTCACCGGAACCGGCGGCGAGGGTTTCCCGGACTCCGGGAACCGGTATCCGCAGGGGCCGCCCCCCGCCCCGGCCCCGCTACCCGAGGCGGGCCATGCGGGCGGGGCCGATGCGCCCGTGGCGACGGGCTCCGCTCCCGTCGACCCGGCGGCGGCCGCGCCCGCCCCGCCGCCCGAATCCGCCGCCACAGCGACGGTGCCGTCACCCGAATCCAGCGCGGCGTCGACGACCCCGCCCGCGCCCGGCTCGCCCCCGGCTCCGATCCCGCCGTCCGGACCCGAGCCCCCGGCGGACACACCCGCCCCGCCACCGCATCCGGACCTCTCAGAGACCCGGGTGTCCGACGCATCCGGTCCGGCGTCCCCGGCGGCCGGGCATACTCCGTGGACGGCCGGTCAGACGATCGCGGGCGCCGACCCGGGGGCCGGGCAGCCGTCCGGCTCGACGCCGTGGAACACCGGCAGCGGCTCGTCCGGCTCGTCGATGCCCTACCTCCCCGGGATGCCGGGCGGGCTGGGCTCGCTGACCCCACAGGAGCGGCCGCCACGAGGTAGCGCTCCCTGGTCCCGGGGGCGTGCGGAGCGGACCTCGGACGGCACCGTATTCCCGCGGCCACGACCCGAGGAACGGGCGGGCCGCCCCGACTGACGGCCCCGGGCCGCTACGCCTCCGTCAGGGCTGCCCGGGAAACGCGACCGTGGCCGGTTGCGTGCCGCGGACGGACTGCCAGGCCGCCCGCCGGCCCGCGGTCTCGGTGAGCGCGTCGACCGCGAGGCGGCGGGTGTTCTCGACCCCGGCTCGCTCGACCACCGCGCGCCACGCCACCGCACTATCGGTTTCGACGGCGATCGCCAGTCGCGCGGCCGAATCGGAGTCGGTGACCTCCAGCGGCGCGGTGTAGGCCGGCTCCGGCGGCGGCGCGGTACCACCGATACCGGTGAGCGCGTCGATCGTCGCGTCCCGCCGGGCGCGATGCGCGGCGGTGTGCTGCGAAACGAGCCGGCGTAGGTCGGGGGCGGTGTGGGCGGCGACCACGCCGTAGGCGTACACCGCCGCGTATTCGGCCTTCAGGGCGTCGGTCAGTGCCTGCCGTTCGGTACTCATACCAGCAACACCCCCACCTGTACCGCGCACGCGGCGCTGATCGAGGCGAGCAGGCCCGCGCGATAACCGGACTGGGTGACGGCCAGGTCCGCGGCGGCCCGTTGCGACGAGGTGAGCTGGTCGCGCAGGGCGTCGATGCTCGGCGGCGCGGCGGGGGCCGGGGTGGTGGTGGGGGAGGGTGTGCGCACCAGCGGCGTGGTGCCGTCGCCGTAGACGCCGACCGCCCGGTCGATCTCGGTGCGCAGCGCGTCGGCATGGGCCGTGCGTTCCGCGGCGATCGTGTTCAGGGCCGGGCCGCGGGCGGGGTCGATGGTGATCGCGGCGGCGGCCGCGGCGGCGTCGGCACGGGCCGAGAACTCCTGGGCCGCCAGGACATCCGGTTCGGTTATCGGGTCCTCGGCGCAGGCGGCGAGCGCCGGGATCGCCAGCAGCCCCATCGCGCCGCCACCCGCGACCCGCAGCGCCGCACGGCGGTTCATGCGCTGGGGGCCGGGAGTGTCTCGGTCGGGCAGGGGGTCGCGGGAACACCCGGCCGCAGGCCCGTGGGTAACGCGCTCGGTCACCGGGACATCGTGCCAGATTCCCGGACTCGCCCCGGTACGGGCACCGTCCGGCGGAACTTACCGCCCACCGCTCGACGTTTACCTCCTTGCCGCGCGTTAGGCTTGGTCACCGGCACCGATTATTTCCGTCCGCGTAACAACTGAACCAGGAGCTGCCCATATGCCGATGCCGACCGAGGAGAGGGTGAGCCGGCTCGTCGCCGGGCTCGTCGCCGGTCGAGGATTCGATCTCGAGGGTGTCGAGGTTTCCACCGCGGCGGGGCAGACCCGGGTGCGGGTGATCGTGGACAGCGATGAGACCGCGGACCTGGACAGTATCGCCGAACTGAGCTCGCAGGTGTCGGAATGCCT
This sequence comes from Nocardia sp. NPDC024068, assembly GCF_040638875.1. Lineage (NCBI taxonomy): Bacteria > Bacillati > Actinomycetota > Actinomycetes > Mycobacteriales > Nocardiaceae > Nocardia > Nocardia sp. NPDC024068. The sequence continues at coordinate 16,860 of NZ_JBEZYU010000046.1, forward strand.
GGACGAAGCGGACGACGAATTCGGAGCCACCCGGTACCTGCTCGAGGTGACGACCCCCGGTACCGACCGTCCGCTCACCGCGGACCGGCACTGGCGCCGGGCCCGGGGCCGCAAGGTCGAGATCACCCCGCGACCGGGCGCCGCACCCCCCGAAACCGGTCTGCCGACCCCGTACGAGGCGCGTGTCGGCGCGCTCGACGGTGATCGAATCGCGCTGGTGCTCGGCGGTAAACGCGCCCCGCGCCTGGTTGCCGTCGAGTTGCGGGATATCGACCGCGCCGTGGTCCAGGTGGAGTTCGCCCCGCCCAGCGCACGCGAACTCGAACTCTCCGGAGGGGTCGCCTCCGGACGCCCACCCGCGGGAGCGGACGCCCCCGGCCCTGCCGAGCACTCCGGAACCACCGTCGCCGCGTCCGATTCGACCGAAGGGACCATGGAATGAACATCGAAATCGAAGCCCTGCGCGCCATTGTCGCGGATAAGGGGATCTCGATCGAGACCGTGATCTCCGCTATCGAATCCGCGCTGCTCACCGCTTATAAGCACACCGAGGGGCACCAGGCCAACGCCCGGGTGGAGATCGATCAGCGCACCGGCGTGGTGCGGGTGATGGCCACCGAACTCGATGCCGAGGGCGCGGTGATCTCCGAATGGGACGACACCCCGGAGGGCTTCGGCCGGATCGCCGCCACCACCGCCCGTCAGGTGGTGCTGCAACGGCTGCGCGACGCGGAGAACGAAAAATCCTTCGGTGAGTTCTCGACCCATGAGGGCGATATCGTCGGCGGCGTGGTGCAGCGCGACGCGCGTGCCAACGCCCGGGGCACCGTGGTGGTGCGGATCGGTAGCGAACTACACGGCGCCGAGGGGCTGATCCCGTCGGCGGAACAGGTGCCGGGGGAGAACTACGAACACGGCGACCGGATCAAGTGCTACGTGGTCGGGGTCTCCCGGGGACAGCGCGGTCCGCAGATCACTCTGTCGCGGACCCACCCGAATCTGGTGCGGCGGCTGTTCGCCCTGGAGGTCCCCGAGATCGCGGACGGTTCGGTGGAGATCGTCGCGGTCGCCCGGGAGGCCGGTCACCGCTCCAAGATCGCGGTGCGGTCCACCGTGCCCGGGGTCAACGCGAAGGGCGCCTGTATCGGCCCGATGGGGCAGCGGGTGCGCAATGTGATGAGCGAGCTGGCCGGCGAGAAGATCGACATCATCGATTACGCCGAGGATCCGGCGACCTTCGTCGGCAACGCACTCTCGCCGTCGAAAGTGGTGTCGGTCACGGTGGTGGATCCGGACGCGCGGGCGGCCCGGGTGATCGTGCCCGATTTCCAGCTTTCGCTGGCCATCGGCAAAGAGGGGCAGAACGCCCGCCTGGCCGCCCGGCTGACCGGCTGGCGCATCGATATCCGCAGCGATGCCGCGCCCGACGCCGGCGGTCCGGTCCGGACGGAGGTGCACCGCCGTTGACCGGTCAGATGTATCCGGCCGCGCACGCCGCGTCATCCCGCGACCAGCGAACACGCCGCGCCGACTCGGCTCCGGCGCCGTCATCGGGGGCGGGGTTGGAGCGCACCGGGCGGTCAGCGGTAGAGTGGTGTGAGGTTCGGTACGAGTCTTCGGTAACCGGACACGATCGCGGTGGTGAATCCGCGGCGCTACGGCGCCGGATGATGCCACTGCGGACGTGTGTCGGATGCCGGAAACGCGAACCGGCCACCGAACTGCTGCGGATCGTGGCGTGCGGGCGGACCATCGGCGACGATGCGGACGCCGTAGCGATCGTTCCCGACCCGCGGCGCAGACTTCCCGGACGGGGTGCCTGGCTGCACCCCGAATCGGCTTGTCTGCGCAGTGCGGTCCGGCGCCGAGCGATCGGCAGAGCACTACGAGTGTCCGGACATCTGGATATCTCAGCCCTGGAGCAACACCTCGAGAACAGGCACGAGCACTCATGAGCACACCGTGAAGTACCAGCGATGAACGTCCATCGGAGTTAACCCGAGGTCGTGCGGGTCCCCGCCAGCAGGCGGGAGGCACTGCTCGACCTCTCAGTGAGGAGAGCAGTGGCAGGCAAGGCCCGCGTGCACGAGTTGGCCAAAGAACTCGGTGTCACGAGTAAGGAACTACTCGCGAAGCTCAAGGAGCAAGGCGAGTTCGTGAAGTCGGCATCGTCGACGGTGGAAGCACCCGTCGCCCGCCGGCTCCGCGAATCGATCGCGCCGAAATCGGCGCCCGCGAAATCGGACCGGTCCAACGGCAGCAAACCCGGCACCCGCCCGGGCCCGGCGGCCGCCGCCAAGCCCGGAGTCCCCGGGCCCCGCCCGGGCCCCCGTACCCCGGCGCCCGCGGCGGAGGTCGCCCCGGCTGCCGAGGCAGCCACCTCCGACGTCGCCAAATCCGCTGGTCCGCGTCCCGGCCCCGCGGCAAAACCCGGTCCGGCCCAGGCTCCGGCCCCGGCCCGGGAAGCGGCGCAGGCGCCCGCGGCGAAGCCGGCCACCCCCGACGCGCGTCCCGGCCCCGCCGCACCGCGTCCGGGTCAGCCCCGGGCTGGCGCACCCGGCCAGGCTCCGGCCCGGCCCGGTCCCAAGCCCGGCCCGAAGACCCCGCGCGTCGGCAACAATCCCTTCTCCTCGGCCCCCGAACGTGAGCGGCCCAGCCCGCGTCCGCAGCCCGGGCCCCGTCCCACCCCCGGTCAGGGCGGTCCCCGCCCGGGCCCGGCCCAGGGCGGTCCCCGTCCCGGGCAGGGTGGTGCTCCCCGTCCCGGCCAGAACGCTGCGCGTCCCGGCCCCGGCGGTGCCCGGCCCCCGGCCGGTCAGGGCGGTCCCCGTCCCGGTGGTCCGCGGCCGAGCCCGGCCTCGATGCCCCCGCGTCCGACCCCCGGCGCCATGCCGCAGCGGTCGGCCCGTCCCGGCCCGGCGGCCGGTGGCGGTCGTCCCGGTGGTGGCGGTCGTCCGGGTGGTGGCGGTCGTCCGGGTGGTCCCGGTGGCGGCGGTGGCGGCTACCGCGGTGGCGGCGGCGCTCCCGCGGGTACCGGAGCTCCCGCCGGTGGCGGCGGGTTCCGCGGTCGTCCCGGTGGTGGCGGTCGTCCGGGTGGTCCCGGTGGTCGCGGCGGTGCGGCCGGTGCCTTCGGCCGTCCCGGTGGTGCGCCCCGGCGTGGTCGCAAGTCGAAGCGGCAGAAGCGCCAGGAATACGATTCGATGCAGGCCCCGTCGGTCGGCGGTGTGCGGCTGCCGCGCGGCAACGGTGAGGTGATCCGTCTCGCCCGTGGCGCGTCGCTGTCCGATTTCGCGGAGAAGATCGACGCGAACCCGGCCGCCTTGGTGCAGGCCCTGTTCAACCTGGGCGAAATGGTCACCGCGACCCAGTCGGTCAACGACGAGACCCTGGAGCTGCTCGGCGGCGAGATGAACTACGTCGTGCACGTGGTCAGCCCCGAGGACGAGGACCGCGAGCTGCTGGAATCCTTCGACCTGACCTACGGTGAGGACGAGGGCGGCGAAGAGGATCTCGAACAGCGTCCGCCGGTGGTCACCGTGATGGGCCACGTCGACCACGGTAAGACCCGGCTGCTCGACACCATCCGTAAGGCCAACGTCCGCGAGGGCGAGGCCGGCGGTATCACCCAGCACATCGGCGCTTACCAGGTGCCGACCCACCTGGGTGACGCCGAGCGCCTGATCACCTTCATCGACACCCCGGGTCACGAGGCGTTCACCGCCATGCGTGCCCGTGGTGCGAAGGCCACCGATATCGCGATCCTGGTGGTCGCCGCCGACGACGGCGTCATGCCGCAGACGGTGGAGGCGATCAACCACGCCCAGGCGGCCGATGTGCCGATCGTGGTGGCGGTCAACAAGATCGACAAGGAAGGCGCGAACCCGGAGAAGATCCGGCAGCAGCTGACCGAGTACAACCTCGTGGCCGAGGAGTACGGCGGCGACACCATGTTCGTCGATATCTCCGCCAAACAGGGCACCAATATCGACGCTCTGCTCGAGGCCGTGCTGCTCACCGCGGACGCCGCCCTGGACCTGCGGGCGAACCCGGAGCAGGACGCGCAGGGTGTGGCCATCGAGGCGCATCTGGACCGCGGTCGCGGCCCGGTCGCCACGGTGCTGATCCAGCGCGGCACGCTGCGGGTCGGCGATTCGATCGTGGCGGGCGACGCCTACGGTCGCGTCCGCCGGATGGTCGACGAACACGGCGCCGATGTCGAGGCGGCACTGCCGTCGCGGCCGGTGCAGGTGGTCGGTTTCACCTCGGTACCCGGTGCCGGTGACAACCTGCTCGTGGTCGACGAGGACCGGATCGCCCGCCAGATCGCCGACCGGCGCAATGCGCGCAAGCGCAACGCCCTGGCCGCGCGCAGCCGCAAGCGGATCAGCCTGGAGGATCTGGATGCCGCGCTGAAGGAGACCAGCGAACTCAACCTGATCCTCAAGGGCGACAACTCCGGTACCGTCGAGGCGCTGGAAGAGGCCCTGCTCGGGATCCAGGTCGACGACGAGGTGCGCCTGCGGGTCATCGACCGCGGTGTCGGTGGTGTCACCGAAACCAACGTCAACCTGGCCTCGGCTTCGAATGCGATCATCATCGGCTTCAACGTCCGCGCGGAGGGCAAGGCGACCGAGCTGGCCAACCGCGAAGGCGTGGATATCCGGTACTACTCGGTGATCTACCAGGCCATCGACGAGATCGAGAGCGCGCTCAAGGGCATGCTCAAGCCGGTCTATGAAGAGGTGGAGCTGGGTCGCGCCGAGATCCGGGCGATCTTCCGTTCGTCGAAGATCGGTCTCATCGCCGGTTGCATGGTCACCTCGGGCACTGTCAAACGCAATGCCAAGGCCCGTCTGCTCCGCGACAACGTGGTGGTCGCCGAATCCACGACGATCAGCTCGCTGCGCCGTGAGAAGGACGATGCACCCGAGGTCCGCGAAGGCTTCGAATGCGGTATGACGCTGACCTACTCCGATATCAAGGAAGGCGACATCATCGAGGCCTACGAGTTGCGCGAGAAGCCGCGCGACTGATGATGCCGGGCCGGGTGGATCGCCGCCCGGCCCGATCAACGGTTCCGATACGACAGGTCCGGGCCGCCTTCTCCGGCGGTCCGGCCGGGTCGTGCCGCCGTGCCAACTGGGAGGTTGCGTGTACCTGGGTGCACTCGAATTCGACATCCTGCTGGGTGACGTGCACTCGCTGAAGGAGAAGCGTTCGGTGATCAGGCCGATCCTGGCCGAACTCCAGCGCTTCGGGGTGAGCACCGCCGAAGCGGGCGACCACGACCGATATCGCCGCACCCTGCTGGGAGTGGCCATGGTGTCGGCCGGAACGGACCATCTGACCACCGTGCTCGATCGGTGCGAACGGCACGTCGCGGCGCGTCCGGAGTTACAGTTGCTGGCAGTACGCCGGCGCGTCTTCGGACCCGAGGACTGACCGGCCGCGAGTGATATCAGCGGTGGTCCGGTTCGCACTGCGCATAGATCCGCGGACCGTCCCACCGTCGCTGAACAGGGAAAGGAGCGGCCATGGTGGATCAAGCCAGGGCACGCCGGCTCGCCAAACGAATCTCCGCGATCGTGGCCACCGCGATCGAATACGAGATCAAGGATCCACGGTTGCGTTTCATCACCGTCACCGATGCGAAAGTGACCGGCGATCTGCACGACGCGACCATCTTCTACACGGTCATGGGTGAAACCGTCGACGCGGAACCCGACTACGCCGCCGCGGCCGCCGGCCTGGAGAAGGCCAAGGGGGTACTGCGGTCGAAGGTGGGCGCCGGGACGGGGGTGAAGTTCACCCCGACGCTGGCCTTCGCCCTGGATACGGTGCCCGACGCCGCCCGGCAGATGGAGGATCTGCTGGCCCGCGCCCGGGCCGCCGACGACGAGGTCGCCCGGGTGGCCGCGAATGCCACACCGGCGGGTGAGGCGGATCCGTACAAGATCCGCGACGAAGACGACTGAGCCGCGGCCGCTATGACCACAACCGGTGCCGCGGTGGATTACACCGCGGCCGTACGGGCGCTCGACGCTGCCCGCTCGGTGACCATCCTCTGCCATGTGCAGCCCGACGCCGACACCCTCGGTAGCGGGCTGGCCCTGGCGCGGGTACTCGACCGGCGCGGCGTGCCGGTGCGGGTGTCGTTCGCCGATCCGGCCGAATTGTCCGCCGGGCTGCGCACCCTGCCCGGAACCGGATATCTGGTACCACCGGACCAGGTGCCCGCCGAAGTCGATCTGCTGGTCACCGTGGACTGCGGTAGTACCGGCCGGCTGGGCCGGCTCGCCGACCGGCTCGCCGGGGCCACGGCAACGCTGGTGATCGACCACCATCGGTCCAACACCCGGTTCGGTGAGATCAACCTGATCGATCCGGACGCGGTGTCGACCGCCAGCGTGATCACCGCACTGCTGGATGAGTGGCGAGAACCGATCGACGCCGATATCGCGCACTGCCTGTTCGCGGGCCTGGCCACCGACAGCGGATCCTTCCGCTGGGTCACCCCGGGTACGCATGCGCTGGCCGAGCGGCTGCTGGCCACCGGTATCGACGGCGCCGCCATCACCCGGACCCTGATGGATACCCACCCGTTCGCGTGGCTGCGGATGCTGTCGACCGTGCTGGCCTCGGCCCGGCTGGATCGTGAAGCACACGACGGCACCGGGTTGGTGGCCGCGTTCGTGCTGGCCAGCGACCTGAGCGGGGTGCGGCAGGAAGAAGCGGAAAGCGTCGTCGACATCGTCCGCGCGACCGCGGAGGCCGGGATCGCGGCGGTGTTCAAGGAGGCCAGGCCCACCGACGAACGCCGGCGTTGGACGGTATCGCTGCGGTCCAAGGACAGCGGCCCGGCCACCGACGACGGCGCCGATGTCGCGGAGATCGCCACGGGGCTGGGCGGCGGCGGGCATCGCTATGCTGCCGGGTACACCACCTTCGGGGAACCAGAGGAAATCCTGGCGCAGTTACGGGCCGCCCTCGGATAACGTGCCGGCCGAGTCCCGCGGGGACGGGGTGGCCGGTGGTGAGAACGGAGAGCACGAGGTGCCCACGGACGTGACGGCGGCGGCGCCGGCGGTCGAGGCGGGTCCGCGCCGGATACTGGGAATCGCGCTGCCGACCCTCGGTGTCCTGGTCGCCGAACCGATCTATCTGCTGTTCGATCTCGCGGTGGTGGGCCGGCTCGGTGCGCTGGCGCTGGCGGGACTGGCCGTCGGCGGATTGATCCTCGCCCAGGTCAGCTCGCAGCTGACCTTTCTCGCCTACGGCACCACGGCGCGCTCGGCCCGCCGGCACGGCGCCGGGGACGATGCGGCCGCGGTCGAGGAGGGGGTGCAGGCCAGCTGGCTCGCGGGCGGGATCGGGGTGTTGATCGTCGTGGTCGTGCAGATCGCCGCGGTCCCCATCGCCGGTGCGATCGCCGGTGACGCCGATATCGCGGCCGCGGCGCTGGCGTGGATACGGATCGCGCTGTTCGGTGTACCGCTGATCCTGCTGTCGATGGCGGGTAACGGCTGGATGCGCGGTGTCCAGCACACGCGCCGGCCACTCATCTACGTGGTGGCGGGGCTTGCGCTGTCGGCGGTGCTGTGCCCGCTGCTGGTGCACGGTCTGGGCGGTATGCCGCGGATGGGACTGCCGGGTTCGGCGGTGGCGAACGTGGTGGGTCAAGCGGTCACCGCGGCACTGTTCCTGACCGCGCTGGTGCGGGCGCGAGTGCCGCTGGCCCCACGCCTGCCGGTGATGAAGGCACAGCTGGTGCTCGGCCGCGATCTCATCGTGCGCAGCCTCGCCTTCCAGACCTGTTTCGTCTCGGCGGCGGCGGTGGCCTCCCGCTTCGGCGCGCCGTCGGTGGCCGCGCATCAGCTGGTGCTCCAGCTGTGGAACTTCCTCGCGCTCACCCTGGATGCCCTGGCCATCGCCGCGCAGACCCTGGTGGGTTCGGCGCTGGGCGCGCGCGACGCCCCCGGCGCGCGGGTGGTGGCGCGGCGGGTCACCGCCTGGTCGGAGATTTTCGCGCTCGGGTTGGCCGCCGTGTTCGCGGCGGGTGCCGCGGTGATTCCGCCGCTGTTCACCCAGGATGCCGCGGTCCTCGACCGGACCGGGGTCGTGTGGTGGTTCTTCGTGGCGATGATCCCGGTGGCCGGGGTGGTGTTCGCGCTGGACGGGGTGCTGCTGGGCGCGGGGGACGCGGCCTATCTGCGCACCACCACCCTCGGGGCGGCGCTGCTGGGCTTCCTGCCGGCGATCTGGCTCTCGCTGGCCTTCGATTGGGGGATCGGCGGAATCTGGTGCGGGTTGATCGCGTTCATGCTGTTGCGCCTGGCGGCGGTGAGCGGCCGGGCGTTATCGGGGCGCTGGGTCCGTACCGGGGCCGATATCCCGGCCTGACCACACCGGGCTCGGCGCCGCGCGGTACGTTCGTGCCGGTCTCGGCACACGATATGCGAAGGTGGGTGTGGTGATACCCAAACTGATGGCGGTGAGCGATATCCATGTCGGTCACCAGGGCAACAAACCGGTGGTCGAGGATATCCACCCGGACTCCCCGGAGGACTGGCTGATCGTGGCCGGCGATGTCGCCGAACGCAGCGACGATATCCGGTGGGCGCTGAAGTTGCTGCGCGAGCGGTTCGCGAACGTGATCTGGGTGCCTGGTAACCACGAACTGTGGACCACCTCCAAGGATCCGGTGCAGATGCACGGGGTGTCCCGCTACGACTACCTGGTGTCGCTGTGCCGCGACCTCGACGTGGTGACCCCCGAGGATCCGTTCCCCGTGTGGACCGGCGCGGGTGCGGAGGAGTACGGCGGCGCGGTAACCCTGGCCCCGCTGTTCCTGCTCTACGACTACACCTTCCGGCCCCCGGAGGCGCGGACCAAGGCCGAGGGCCTGGCCATCGCCAGGGAGCGCAATGTCGTGGCGACCGACGAGTTCCTGCTCTCCCCGGACCCGTATCTGACCCGCGACGCCTGGTGCGAGGCGCGGCTGCGCTACACCCGGCGCCGGCTCGACAGTCTGCCCGAGCGGACGCCGCTGGTCCTGATCAACCATTTCCCGCTGGTCCGCGAACCCACCGATATGCTCTGGTACCCGGAGTTCGCGCTGTGGTGCGGGACCGAGCACACCGCCGACTGGCATTCCCGCTACAACACGGTCTGCGCCGTCTACGGGCATCTGCACATTCCGCGCACCACCTACTACGACGGCGTCCGGTTCGAGGAGGTCTCGCTGGGCTATCCGCGGGAATGGCAGAAGCGCGGTAAACCCGACCGGCTGTTGCGCCAGATCCTGCCCGACCCCCGGTACGCGCCCGGCGACCTGAACGAATGGGGCGGGCATTTCGTGGTGACGCCCGAGATGGCCGCGGCCGCCGCCGAGATGCGCGCCAAAGCGGAGCGCCGCCGCGGGATCGGCTGAGGTCGTGCGCATACCCACCCAGTAGGCTCGGCGACGATGATCGAGACAATCCTGCCCGCCGACGTTGCCTCCGCCGAGTTGCTCGACTATCCGGAGGATCTGAAACCGCACCCCGCGGAGGAACACCTGATCGCGAAATCGGTGGAGAAGCGGCGGCGCGACTTCATCGGCGCCCGGCATTGTGCCCGGCAGGCGCTGACCCAATTGGGGGAACCGGCGGTGGCGATCGGCAAGGGCGAGCGCGGCGCGCCGGTCTGGCCGCGTGGGATCGTCGGCAGCCTCACCCACTGCGACGGTTTCCGGGGTGCGGCGCTCGCACACCGGCTGCGGTACCGGTCGATCGGAATCGACGCCGAACCGCACGAGACGCTGCCGGAAGGCGTACTGGATTCGGTGAGCCTGCCCGCCGAACGGGAATGGCTGCGCACCACGGATTCCGGCCTGCACCTGGACCGGTTGCTGTTCTGCGCCAAGGAGGCCACCTACAAGGCGTGGTTCCCGCTGACCGCGCGCTGGCTCGGTTTCGAGGACGCGCAGATCACCTTCACCATCGGTGAGTCCGGTGCCGGAACCGGTTCGGGTACCTTCCGGTCCCAGCTCCTGGTGCCCGGGCGGACCGAGGACGGCGGTATGCCGCTGACCTCGTTCGACGGCCGCTGGCTGATCACCGGCGGGTTCATCCTCACCGCGATCGCGCACGGCTGATGGCCGATATCCTGGGCGGTCTGCTGATCGTCGACAAACCCGGCGGCCCGACCAGCCACGATATGGTGTCGCGGGCCCGGAAACTGCTGCGTACCAAAAAGGTCGGGCATGCCGGCACGCTCGATCCGATGGCGACCGGGGTGCTGGTGCTGGGGGTGGAGCGGGCGACCAAACTGCTGGGACTGCTGACCCTCACCACCAAGGCCTACACCGCGACGATCCGGCTGGGCCGGTCCACCACGACCGACGACGCCGAGGGCGAGATCCTTACCACTACCCCGGCCGGGCAGGTCACCGATTACGCGATCGCCGCCGGAGTCGCCGCGCTCACCGGTGCGATCCAGCAGGTGCCGGCCACCGTGAGCGCCATCAAGGTCGACGGCGAACGCGCCTACGCCCGGCACCGGGCCGGCGAAGAGGTGACCCTCGCGGCGCGACCGGTGACGGTCTCCCGGTTCGATGTCCTGGCCAGACGGGATCTGCCCGCGGAGGGGCTGGTCGACCTGGACGTGCTGGTCGAATGCTCCTCGGGGACCTATGTGCGGGCGCTGGCGCGCGATCTGGGCGCGGCGCTCGGGGTGGGCGGCCATCTCACCGCGCTGCGGCGTACCCGCGTGGGGCCGTTCACCCTCGAGCACGCGCGGACCCTCGACGAGCTCGCCGACGATCCGGTGCCGAGCCTGGATATCGATGCCGCGATCCGGCTGTGTTTCCCGCCCCGGGTCATCGATACCGCCGAGACCGGAAAGCTCCGCGACGGCCGGTGGCTGGAACCGGCCGGGATATCGGGTGTGTACGCGGCGCTGACCGAGGACGGGAAGGCGATCGCCCTACTGCAGGAGAAGGGAAACCGCGCGGCGCCGGTACTGGTGGTACGGCCGCGCGGTTTGATCGACTGATCCGGTCAGCCGGAGACGGGTTCCTCGGCGAAGCGGCCGTGCAGGCGTTGCACCGCGTCGGTCATATGGTCGCGCAGCAGGGTGTGCGCGCGATGCGGTGCGGCCGCGCCGATCGCCTCGCGCAGCGCCACATGTTCGTCGGCCTGGACCCGTAGATCGGGATAGGTGGTCTGCAACGCGCCCAGGCACATCCGGGTCTCGATCAGCAGGGTCCGCGCCGCCCGCACCAGCCGCGCGCTACCCGCCGAGGCCACCAGCGCTTCGTGGAACTTCTGGTCGGCGTCGGAAACACCGGCCGCATCGCCGGCCTGCGCGCGTTCCTGCATCGCCGTGACACCGGCTCCCAGAGCCTCGTAGGCGATTTCGCGGCGGCCGTCGAGGATCAGGGCCAGTGCGCCGCCTTCTATCGCGGTGCGGGCGCGGTAGATATCGACGACATCGGCCAGCGTGAGTTCGATGACGAAGATGCCGCGATTGCGGATGCTGTGCAGCAGTCCCTCCGAGACCAGCCGCTGCATGGCCTCGCGGACCGGTCCGCGCGAGACCCCGAACTGCGCCGCCAGATCCGCTTCGCCCAGCTGGGCGCCGGGTTCCAGCCCGCCGCGCATGATCGCGTCACGAAGCGAATCCGCGATCATCTCGGCGGTGGACCGTTGATTGACGGGTTCGAAATCAACTACCGACATGCTGGAACCTTTCCGCGAACAGGGCTCCGAGCGCCGGTGCGGCCGGAGTGGCGCCCACCAGCCGCAACCCCTCCCAGATGGTGACCTGGTTGGCGGTGAGAACGGGTTTACCCAGCGCCGCCTCCAGCCGGGGCAACACCTCGAGAGTGTGCATCGCGGTATCGGGGATCAGCAGGGCCTCGGCGTCGGGGTGGTCGTTGGCGACGGCGAGTTCCAGCACCTGCTCGGTGTTCAGGGTGCCCACCTCAGCGGCCGTGTCGATACCGGAGCTACTGAACGCCACCACCGAGATACCGGCGTCGGTGAGGAAATCGGCGAACAGCCGGGCCACATCCTCGGGATAGCTGGCCGCGACGGCCACCCGCCGTACCCCCAGGGCACGAGCCGCGGCCACGAACGCGAAGCTGGTGCTCGACGCCGGGACCCCGGCGGCCTCGGACAGGCCCCGGACCTGTTCGCGGGCGCCCTCGGGACCGTAGACGAAACTTCCTGAGGTGCAGGCCCAGACCACCGCGTCGGGGGACTGCGGGGCCAGTTGCGCGGCACCGCGGCGGAGCTTCTCCGGGCTGCCCAGATCCAGCAGTTCCGGCACGGCATGCAGATCCGTTCCGTAGATATGGGTCACCGGCAGCCGGGCGCCGAGCAGCGCTTCGGCCCTGGGGTAGTCGTCCTCGGCCGCGTGGTCGGGGTAGATGAAACCGATGGTCGGGACCGGCATGGGCGCTCCGTTTCCGTGCTGGGTGTTGTTCGTGGACGTCATATTTCAGAAAACCTCCAGCAGCCACCGGCCGGGCCCCATCATGGGCAGTTTCATCCGCCCCAGACAGGCCCACATGGTGAGCTGATTGGCCGTCAGGATCGGTTTGCCCAGCATCTTTTCCAGCGGTTCGATGATGTCGTAGGTGGGGAGGTTGGTACAGCTGACGAAAATCGCCTCCGCGCTGGGATCGTCGGCGCCCAGGATGCGTTCGGCGATGGTGCGGTAGTTGACCTTCCAGATACCGCCGCCGAGACCCAGATGCTCGGACCGGACCACGGTGCAGCCCGCTTCGTCGAGGAAGTCACGCAATTTGCCGGTGAGCAGTTCGTCGTAAGGGGTCATCACGGAGATGCGCTCGATGTTCAGATGCCGGACCGCCTCGAGCAGGGCGCCGGAGGTGGTGACCGCGTTCGCGGCGCCGGCCCGGCAGATGGTGTCGCGCAGGGAACGTTCGTACTCGATACCTTTGATGAAACTGCCGGAGTTGCAGAGATAGGCGACGACCTCGGGTTCCACATGCAGGACATTGCGGGTCGCCGCGGTGAGGTGGACGGCATCGGAGACCAGCTCTGCCATGGCCAGCGAGACCGGCACCGGCTCGTAGGGTGTGCGCGCCAGGTGCAGGCTCACCTCGAGCGGCACCCAGCGCCAGAGTTCGCGCTCCAGCGCCAGGTCGAAGGGTGCGATGACACCGATGCCGCGTTGGGCTACCGGACCCTCCATATCGGGAAAATCGAACTCCACTGCGGCCCCTCTCGCACTCAGCCGGGAAGACCTCCGAGAACGATCGGATTGTTGACAATCATACGATGTGATCATACTGTGTCAATATGAAATCGGGCCCCATTGTCACCGTGCTGCACAGTGACCAGCTGCCCGATCCGGCGCTCATGTCGCCGGTCAGTGCGCGGGCCACGGTGCGGTATACGGATTCCGCCGGGTTGGCGGCCGCGCTTCCGGGTGCGGATGTGCTGTTCGTCTACGACTTCCAGACCGACGCGGTCCCCGGCGCCTGGCACGCCGCGGACTCCCTGAGCTGGGTGCATATGGGCGCCACCGGCGTGGATTCGGTGATGTTCCCCGAACTGCGTGCCGCCGACGTGGTGCTCACCAACGCCCGCGGCATCTTCGATACCGCCATCGCGGAGTACGTCCTCGGCCAGATTCTCGATTTCGCCAAGGATTTCACCGGTTCGACGCGGTTGCAACAGCAGCGGATCTGGCGGCATCGCGAATCCGAGCGGATCGCCGGCGCCACCGCGCTGATCGTCGGCACCGGATCGATCGGCCGCGCCGTCGCCGGCCTGCTGCGCGCCGTGGGCATGCAGGTGCGGGCGGTCGGTCGCCGAGCCCGCACCGGCGATCCCGATTTCGGCACGGTCGGCGCCGATCTGCAGGCCGAGCTCCCCGGCGCCGATTACGTGGTGGCCATCGCGCCGCTCACCGACCGGACCCGGCATATGTTCGACGCCGGGGCATTCGGGGCAATGAAACCCCATGCCCGGTTCATCAATGTCGGCCGCGGTGAACTGGTGATCACCGACGATCTCGTCACCGCGCTGGAGTCCGGGGCGATCGCGGGCGCAGCCCTCGACGTTGTGGACCCGGAACCGTTACCGCCCGGGCATCCGCTGTGGCAGCTGCCGAATGCTCACATCACACCGCACAATTCGGGTGATTTCGCCGGTTGGCGGGACGATATCGTCAACACATTCACCACCAATTTCGACCACTGGCTGGCCGGCCGGCAGCTGGACAACGTCGTCGACAAGACGCTGGGGTACGTGCCCCGCTGAAGGAGGGCCGCAGATGAACCAGCCAGAGACCCCGCAGACCACCGACCCGGCCGCCATGACCGCGGTCGAGCTGGTCTCCGCCTACGCCGCCGGGACGCTGTCCCCGGTCGAGGCGACCGAGGCGGTGCTCGAGGCCATCACCGCCCGCGACGGCGACGTCAACGCCTTCTGCCTGGTGGATCCCGACCGGGCGCTGGTGCAGGCCAAGGACTCCGAGGCGCGGTGGCAGTCGGGTCATGTCCGCGGCCTGCTCGACGGTGTGCCCATCTCGATCAAGGACATCTTCCTCACCGAGGACTGGCCCACTCGCCGCGGTTCACTGAGCATCGACCCGGACGGGCCCTGGCCGGTGGACAGTCCCGTCGCCGCCCGGGTCCGGGAGGACGGCATGGTGATGGTCGGGAAGACCACCACCCCCGAAATCGCCTGGAAGGCGGTCACCGACAGCCCGCTCACCGGTATCACGCGCAATCCGGTCGACCCCGCCCGGACGGCGGGCGGCTCCTCCGGGGGCAGCGCGGCGGCGGTGGCGGCGGGAATGGGCCCGGTTTCGGTCGGTACCGACGGCGGCGGCAGCATCCGGATCCCGGCGTCCTTCTGCGGCATCGTCGGATTCAAACCCACCCACGGCCGGATCCCGCTGTATCCGGCCAGCCCGTTCGGTCCGCTGGCGCATGCCGGGCCGATGACGCGGACCGTCGAGGACGCGGCGCTGCTGATGGATATCCTCGCCCTGCCCGATCCGCGGGACCCCACCTCGCTGGCGCCCACCCCGACCACCTTCCGGGGCGAGATGCAGCGTGAGGTCCGCGGTGTCACCGCGGCCTATTCGCCGACTCTCGGTTTCGTACGGCCCGACCCCGAGGTCGAGGCCGTGGTGGCCGCGGCGGTGGACGCCCTGGACGCCGCGGGTCTGCGGATCTCCACCGCCGATCCCGGGTTCCCCGATCCGCGCGAGGCCTTCGACGTACTGTGGGCGGCCGGTGCGGCCGCGATGCTCGCCTCGTTCCCGCCCGGCTCCCGGGAGAAGGCCGACCCGGGCCTGCGCCGGGTGTGGGAGTACGGCGAGACGGTGAGTGCGATGGAATACCTCGACGCCCGTGCCGTCGCCGCCCAGGTCGGTATCACTATGGGCACCTTCCACACCGCCTACGACCTGCTCATCACCCCGACGGTTCCGATTCCGGCCTTCGCCGCCGGATACGACGTCCCGCCCGGTAGCGGGATGAGCGGCTGGCCGGAGTGGACGCCCTACACCTACCCGTTCAACCTCACCCAGCAGCCGGCGCTGAGTATCCCGGCCGGATTCACGAGCGAGGGTTTGCCGGTGGGTCTGCAAATCGTCGGCCCGCGCCATTCCGACGATCTCGTGCTGGCGGTCGGCCGTTTCGCGGAGGCGGTACTGGCCGCCCGGTGACCGGGGCGGTCCTCCCCGGACGGCGGGCGCGGCGCTGCCCGAGGGCGACGCATCCACCTGCACCAGCGGATCGAACGCCCGCCATCGAGCGATACCGGGCCCCGATGCCACGTCGCTGCCCCGGGCCTGATGTGGCTGCCCCGGGGCCGATACCGCCCTCGGACCCAACCACGACACGCGGATTTCGCTGGAGGACCGGCACGGGGTTCTGCAAGAGTTGGTTCCATGGCCGCATTCACCAGCGAACCGCCCGCGTCGTTCGTCTCGTTCGACGGAACCACGATCCGGTACCGGCGGATCGGGTCGGGAGCTCCGGTGATCATGGTCCACGGGTCCGGCGGCGGACTGCATTCCTGGCAACCCGTGGCCGAGCAACTCGCGGAGCAGTTCGAGCTGTGGTTGCCGGCGCGGCGGGGCTACGCGCCCAGCGGACCCGGCAGCTCACCCAAACATTTCTCCGACGAGGTGCGTGATCTGGGTGCGCTCATCGAGCTGATCGGAGTGCCCGCTCATCTGGCCGGGATGTCCTACGGGGCCACCGTCGCCCTGCACGCGGCCGCGACGGGGCTACCGGTCCGGTCGCTGGCGCTGTGGGAACCGCCGTTGTATGCCGCGGGTGCCGAACTCGCGCCCGTTCTGGCGCGGTTCGAGGAACTGGCCGGAAACGGGAACCGCGGGCGGGCGGAGCGGCTGCTGGCCGAGAAAGTGGCCCGGGTTCCGGCCGCGATGCTGGACGCGGCCGGTGCCGGCGAACCACCCGCCGAGGAACCCGATGATTCCTACGGCTGGAGCCGCGATCTCGAATCGATGATCGCCGATACCACCTATCTCGACCGCTGGTCGGCGGTGACGACGCCGACGTTGCTCATGCGCGGCGCCGACACCTGGCAGCCGATGCCGGAGACCGTCGAACGGCTCGCGACGGTGCTGCCGCACTCCACCCTGCGGACCTTCCCCGGCCAATCGCATTTCGCGCCGTCGCTGATCCCCGCCGAGGTGGCCGCGGTACTGGCCGGGTTCCTCGGCTGAGCGGTCCGGATCAGCCGCGGGCGAAGGCCAGGGTTTCCCCCGCGACGCCGTGGATCCACAGCGTGTTGCACGCGGTGGCCAGCTCGTCCAGGCCGTCCTCGATGGTGGCGAAGACATTGCCGGGGACCCAGCCCACATCGCCGTTGAGGAGCAGGTTGTTGCGCCCGTAGAACAGCGCCAGATCGGTGGCGCCCTGAGCGTGGTGCGCGGCCGATCCGGGTTCGTAACCGTAGGCCGGATTACCGATCTCCCACGGTTCGAAATCGAACAGGCAGACGTCCCCGGGGATCGGGGTGACGGTGGGATTCTCGCGGTGCGGCGCGGCGGTGATCCGGGGCACCAGGGTGTAGAGCTCGTTGCGGGCGTATTTGGCGTGGAAGGCGTCGCCTTCCTGGGGGAGGGCGTCCCATACCGCGGCGCAGGTGCCGGGCGCCTGCTCGTCGAGCAGGCGGGCCCGGCAGGTGATACCGGCCTTGGTGAGGGTGATCGTCATATAGCGGGCCATGTATCCGTCCTGGTGGTCGTGCGGGGGTGACCGGCGTGGTCCGCCGGTCGCCCGGTGGTGGCCGGGTGCGTCGGTACCGGGGTCACTGCCCCAGTTCCGCGAGCACCTCCGACCAGATGGCGAGGGCGTCGGCGACCTGGGTCTCGGAGACGATGAGCGGCGGGATCATCCGCACCGTGTTCATATGCGCGCCGCAGGTCAGCAGCAGCAGTCCCTTGGCGGCCGCGAGTTGCTGGGCCGCGGTGGCGGTCTCGCGGTCGGCCTCGCCGTCGGGGGTGGTGAATTCGGCGCCGACCAGCAGGCCCAGCCCGCGGATATCGCCGATCGCCTTGGATTCCGCGGCCCGCACCCCGGCCAGCAACTGCTCGCCGCGGACCCGGGCGTTCTCGACCAGACCCTCGGATTCGATGACGTCCAGCGTGGCGAGGGCGGCTGCGCAGGCCACGGCGTTACCGCCGTAGGTGCCGCCCTGGGAACCCGGCCAGGCGCGGCTCATCAGGTCCTTCGATGCCGCGATTCCGGAGATCGGGAAGCCGCTCGCCAGGCCCTTGGCCATGGTGATCACGTCCGGCCGGACGTCGAAGTGCTGGTGGCCGAAGAACTTACCGGTGCGGCCGAATCCGGTCTGGATCTCGTCGAAGATCAGGACGATGCCGTGCCGGTCGGCGCGTTCGCGCAGGCCCTGGAAGAACGTCTTGTTACCGGGGATGTACCCGCCCTCGCCGAGCAGCGGCTCCACGATGAAGGCGGCGGTTTCGGCCGGGGAGGTGAGGGTGGCGAAGAGGTAGTCCAGTTCGCGCAGCGCGAAGGACGTCGCCTCGGCCTCGGTCCAGCCGTAGCGGTAGGCGGTGGGGAAGGGTGCCACGTGAACGCCACCCATCAGCGGGCTGAAACCGGCCGAGAAACGGGTGCCGGAGGTGGTCATGGTGGCGGCGGCGACGGTGCGGCCGTGGAATCCGCCGTGGAAGACGATCACATTGGGCCGCCCGGTGGCCTGCCGGGCCAGGCGCAGGGCGGCTTCCACCGCTTCACTGCCCGAGTTGGCGTAGAACACCGAATCGAGTCCTTCGGGCAGGACCGTGCCGAGCCGTTCGGTCAATTCCAGCATCGGCTTGTGCATCACCGTCGTGTACTGGCCATGGATCAGTTTCGCGACCTGCGCCTGGGCGGCCTCCACCACGCGCGGATGGCAGTGCCCGGTGCTGGTGACGCCGATACCGGCGGTGAAGTCGAGGTACCGGCGACCGTCGACATCGTAGAGATAGCAGCCGGAGCCGTGATCCACGGTGACCGGGGTGGCCTGCTTCAGGAGCGGGGAAAGTTCGGTCATTGGGGTTGCGCCTCCCGGGACGGTCGGTGCGGCGATGCGAACCGACGAATATGCGGAATCGAGAGCAATCAGATTGTCGGATTGTTGACAATATGGATAGCACGTCGGTGGGGGTTCCGGCAATGCCCACGCCGCTACCGCCGCGCGTCCGGTGGTGAACCGCCGCCCGCGCGTCCGGTCAGTACCGGAGCCAGATGGCCTCGGCGGCGATACTGCCCAGATCCGTCAAGGCGTCGTCACGGCCTATCCGGACCGCGATGGTGCCCGCGAAATCCCGTCGCTCCACCACCACGATCCGGGTGTCCAGGGCTATACCCACCGAATCGAAATACCGCAGCATCTCCGGATCGGAATCGGAGATCCGGGCCACCCGGCCCGCGTCGCCGGCATCGAACTCGATCAGTCGCCGCGCCTCCGGGGTGGGCACCGCGCCGTCCACCGAGGGGATCGGATCGCCGTGCGGATCCCGGTCCGGGAAACCGAGTTTCGCGTCGATCCGCGCCATCAGCAGATCCGAGACCGCGTGTTCGAGGATCTCCGCCTCGTCGTGCACCTCGTCCCAGCCGTAACCGAGTTCGCTCACCAGGAACGTTTCGATCAACCGGTGCCGGCGCACCATGGCGATCGCGGCGCGGCGGCCCTCCTCGGTCAGGGTGATCGAGCCGTACCGGGCGTGCTCCACCAGGCCCTGGTCCGATAGTTTGCGCACCGCCTCCGACACCGTCGACGCGGAGACGCCGATCCGCTCGGCCAGCAGTTTGGTGCTCACCCGCTCCTGCGACCACTCCTGGGCCGTCCAGATGACCTTCAGATAGTCCTGCGCGACCGATGACAGTCCCGGAGCGGCGGATTCCCCGGGGTCGGCGAGTTCCCGTCGGGTGGTGACATCTCGTTTTCCGGGCACATCCACGAGCTTAGGCATTCGGGTCGTGATCCACACAGATGGCGCCGCCGGGTGTAGCCGATCCGCGGCCCGCGCACCGATCCCACCCGAATACGGTGCGGGCGCTTGTTTGCGTAGGCTTGTCGTCTGTGCAGAGGTGGCGAAGTCTCGACGACGTACCCGCGGACTGGGGGCGGTGCGTTCTCACGATCGGCGTGTTCGACGGTGTTCATCGCGGGCACGCGCAATTGGTGAGCCGGGCGGTGAAGTCGGCTGCCGCGCGTGACGTCCCGGCCGTGCTGATGACCTTCGATCCGCATCCCATGGAGGTGATCCGGCCCGGTTCGCACCCGGCGCAGCTCACCACGCTCACCCGGCGTGCCGAACTCGCCGAGGAACTGGGCGTCGACGTGTTCTGCGTGATGCCGTTCACCCATGAGTTCATGAAGCTGACCCCCTCCGAATACGTGCACAACCTGCTCGTGGAACGGCTGCACGTCGCCGAGGTGGTGGTGGGGGACAATTTCACCTTCGGCAAGAAGGCGGCGGGCACGGTGACCACCATGCGCGAACTCGGTGGCCGGTTCGGCTTCGAGGTCGACGGGGTGACCCTGCTGGGCGAACATGCCGTCACCTTCTCCTCCACCTACATCCGGGCCTGCGTCGACGCGGGCGATATGGCCGCCGCGGCGGACGCGCTGGGCCGGCCGCACCGGGTCGAGGGCGTGGTGGTGCACGGTGACGGCCGGGGACGGGCGCTGGGCTTCCCGACCGCCAACGTGGCCCCGCCGATGCATGCCGCGATCCCCGCCGACGGTGTCTACGCGGGCTGGTTCACCGTCCTGGGGCCCGGGCCCGCCATCGGCACCGTCACTCCCGGCGAGCCGGTCATGGCCGCGATCTCGGTCGGCACCAACCCGACCTTCTCGGGCCGGGCCCGCACCGTGGAGGCATACGTGCTGGACCGTGAGGCCGATCTGTACGGTCAGCACGTCGCCGTGGATTTCGTGGACCACCTGCGCGGGATGCAGAAATTCGATTCGATCGACGATCTCGTGGGCGCGATGGGGCGCGATGTGGACGCCGCCCGGAAGGTCCTCGACACCGGGCGATAGTTCCCCCGCGGGGGTGGGCCGGAGCGGATCGGGTAATGTGTCCCGTCGGGTCTGCTGCGGTCCGCGGCGGCGCCCGACCCGGATCATCCGGCCGGACGATCGGATTTCCCCCTTTTCGGTGAATTCCCGATATCGGCGGCCGTCCGGGCACCTTACGCGCGGAACTGAGAAACAGGAGTGGATGCCCCATGGCACTGACCACCGAGCAGAAGAAGACGATCCTCACCGAGTACGGTCTGCACGAGACCGACACCGGTTCGCCGGAGGCGCAGATCGCGCTGCTGACCAAGCGGATCTCCGATATCACCGAGCATCTCAAGCAGCACAAGCACGATCACCACACCCGCCACGGCCTGATGGCGCTGATCGGCCGCCGCAAGCGGCTGTCGAAGTACCTCGCCGCCAAGGACATCAACCGCTACCGCAGCCTGATCGAACGCCTGGGCCTGCGGCGCTGACAGATCGTGAACACGCCCGGTTCCGTGAGCCGGGCGGCAGGCATGCCGGCGGGGCGCATACAATCGCCTCGTCGGCATTTTCGTGCACGGGGGAGACCGGTGCACGAGGATCGACACAACAGCCGTAACCACCCGCGCTCGTGGCGTCGGTCTTCGGTAGTGGCTTTTCGGCCCGGACGACACCGCCGGAGAGCTTCGATCGATGACCGCCTCCGCGTCGCCGGATCCAAGGGGATTCCGGCCGGGTGTACGCGCCGCAGCTCGAATACGGACACCGCTGACCCACGCCGGTCACCGCGGCTCCGCCCTCGCGCCGCGTCCATACCTGGTACGGCTGACACAGCCGGATCGCGCCATCGCCGCGCCGGTCCGGCGAGACGAGAGGTTGAGAACAGAGAATGACAGAAACCACCGAACGCTCGAAGAGCTCGGCCATCGAGGTCGAACCGGGTGTTTTCGAATCCGTAGCGCTGATCGACAACGGCGCGTTCGGCACCCGCACCATCCGTTTCGAAACGGGCCGGCTCGCGAAACAGGCCGCGGGCTCGGTCGTCGCCTACCTGGACGACGAGACCATGCTGCTGTCGGCGACCACCGCCGGTAAGCATCCGAAGGACCAGTTCGACTTCTTCCCGCTCACCGTGGACGTGGAAGAGCGTATGTACGCCGCGGGCCGGATCCCGGGATCCTTCTTCCGCCGTGAGGGCCGCCCCTCCACCGACGCCATCCTCACCTGCCGCCTGATCGACCGGCCGCTGCGTCCCTCGTTCGTCGACGGGCTGCGCAACGAGATCCAGGTCGTGGTGACGGTGCTGAGCCTGGATCCCAAGGATCTCTACGACGTGGTCGCGATCAACGCGGCCTCGGCTTCCACCCAGTTCGCCGGCCTGCCGTTCTCCGGTCCGGTCGGTGGCGTGCGGGTCGCGCTGATCAACGATCCGGCGGTCGGCACCCCGACGGGTGGCCAGTGGGTGGCCTTCCCGACCAACGACCAGCTGGAGAAGGCCGTCTTCGATATGGTCGTCGCCGGCCGGGTCACCGACAGCGGCGATGTCGCGATCATGATGGTCGAGGCCGAGGCCACCGAGAATGTGCTCGAACACCTGGACGCCGGTGCGCAGGCGCCGACCGAGGCGGTCGTCGCCGAGGGCCTGGAAGCCGCCAAGCCGTTCATCGCCCGGCTCTGCCGCGCCCAGCAGGACCTGGCCGAACTGGCCGCCAAGCCCACCGAGGACTTCCCCCTCTTCCCGCCGTACGCCGACGACACCTACGCCGCCGTCGAGGAGGCCGCCCAGGCCCCGCTCTCGGACGCGCTGAGCATCGCCGGTAAGCAGGAGCGCGAGGAGAAGATCGACGAGATCAAGCTCGACGTGCTGTCGAAGCTCGGTGCCTCGTTCGAGGGCCGCGAGAAGGAGCTCGGCGCGGCGTTCCGGTCGGTCACCAAGAAACTGGTCCGGCAGCGCATCCTCACCGACGGATTCCGCATCGACGGTCGCGGTCTGGCCGATATCCGGGCCCTGTCCGCCGAGGTCGCCGTGGTGCCGCGGGCGCACGGTTCGGCGATCTTCGAGCGTGGCGAAACCCAGATCATGGGCGTGACCACCCTCGATATGGTCAAGATGGCGCAGCAGGTCGACTCGCTCGGCCCGGAAACCTCCAAGCGCTATATGCACCACTACAACTTCCCGCCGTACTCGACCGGTGAGACCGGCCGGGTCGGTTCGCCCAAGCGCCGCGAGATCGGCCACGGTGCGCTGGCCGAGCGGGCGCTGGTGCCGGTGCTGCCGAGCCAGGAAGAGTTCCCCTACGCGATCCGCCAGGTCTCCGAGGCGCTGAGCTCCAACGGTTCCACCTCCATGGGGTCGGTCTGCGCGTCGACCCTGTCGCTGCTCAACGCCGGTGTTCCGTTGAAGGCGCCGGTCGCGGGTATCGCGATGGGCCTGGTATCGGACACCGTCACCAACGAGTCGGGCGCCGAAGAGGTCCGCTACGTGGCGCTGACCGATATCCTCGGCGCCGAGGACGCGTTCGGCGATATGGACTTCAAGGTCGCCGGAACGCGTGAGTTCGTCACCGCGCTGCAGCTGGACACCAAGCTCGACGGTATTCCGTCGCAGGTGCTGGCGGGCGCGCTCGGCCAGGCCCACGACGCCCGGACCACCATCCTGGACGTGATGGCCGAGGCCATCGCCGCCCCGGACGAGATGAGCCCGTACGCGCCGCGGGTCACCGCGATCAAGATCCCGGTCGACAAGATCGGCGAGGTCATCGGGCCCAAGGGCAAGATGATCAACCAGATCACCGACGACACCGGCGCCAATATCTCCATCGAGGACGACGGCACCGTGTTCGTCGGCGCGACCGACGGACCGTCGGCGCAGGCCGCGATCGACGCGATCAACGCCATCGCGAACCCGCAGCTGCCCAAGGTGGGCGAGCGTTTCCTGGGCACCGTGGTCAAGACCACCGCGTTCGGTGCGTTCGTCTCGCTGCTGCCGGGTCGCGACGGTCTGGTGCACATCTCCAAGCTCGGCAACGGTAAACGCGTCGCCAAGGTGGAGGATGTCGTGAACGTCGGCGACAAACTGCGGGTCGAGATCGCCGATATCGACAACCGCGGCAAGATCTCGCTGGTTCCGGTCGACGAGGGAGCCGAGGAGAAGACCGACGACGCGCCCGCTGCTGCGGACGCCGCGGCGACCGAGTAGTACTGGTCTGTGTGACGGAGCAGAAAACGACGGCCCCCCTGCGCCCGAGCGGCCAGGGGGGTTCGTCATCGCAGTGGCGGATCGGCGAAACGGTCGATATCGACAACGGGGTGCGGCGCACCGTCCTGCCCGGCGGTCTGCGGGTGGTGACCGAACAGGTCCCCGGGGTGCGGTCGGCCTCCGTGGGCGTGTGGGTCGGGGTCGGTTCCCGTGATGAGGGACCGACCGTGGCAGGCGCGGCGCATTTCCTGGAACATCTGCTGTTCAAGGCCACGCCGACCCGTTCGGCCCTCGATATCGCCGAGGCCATGGACGCCGTCGGCGGTGAACTCAACGCGTTCACCGCCAAGGAGCAGACCTGCTACTACGCGCATGTGGTGGACGAGGATCTGCCGCTGGCGGTGGACCTCGTCTCCGATGTGGTGCTCAACGGTCTGTGCCGCGCGGTGGACGTCGACGTCGAACGCCAGGTCGTGCTCGAAGAGATCGCGATGCGCGACGACGATCCCGAGGACCTCGTCGGCGACGCGTTCCTCACCGCTCTGTTCGGCGACCATCCGATCGGGCGGCCGATCATCGGTTCCGTCGAATCCATCGAGGGGATGCGCGCGGGACAGTTGCGGTCGTTCCATCAGCGCCGCTACACCCCCGACCGGATGGTGGTGGCGGTCGCCGGGAACATCGAGCACGAGCACACCGTGGAACTGGTGCACCGGGCGGTGGCCGGCCGGCTCGATCCCGCGGCGCTGCCGGCCCCGCGCCGGGAGGGCCGGTTCCGCACTCGCAGCGTTCCGGACCTGAGCTGGAGCCACCGCGACAGCGAACAGGCCCATCTGGTCTTCGGGGTGCGTGCCTACGGACGGCACGAAGGGCAGCGGCGCTGGCCGTTGTCGGTGCTGAACACGGTGATCGGCGGCGGGCTGAGCTCGCGGCTGTTCCAGCGGATCCGGGAAGAGCGCGGTCTGGCCTATTCGGTGTATTCGAGTGTGGACACCTTCGCCGATACCGGTGCGTTCTCGGTGTATCTCGGCTGCCAGCCGGAAAATCTGAACGAGGTGACGGAACTGGCGCGCGGAGTGCTCGAGGAGGTCGCCGCCGACGGCATCACCGACGCCGAATGTGCTCGGGCGAAGGGGTCGTTGCGTGGTGGTCTGGTGCTGGGGCTCGAGGATTCCGCGTCCCGGATGAACCGGATCGGCCGCAGCGAACTCAGCTACGGCAATCACCGATCGGTTTCGGAGACCCTGGCCCGGATCGATGCGGTCACCACCGACGAGGTGGGCGAGATCGCCCGTTCCCTGCTCGCGCGGCCGTTCGCCGCGTCGGTCGCCGGACCGTATCGCCGCCGCCGCGATCTGCCCGCCGCGGTGGGCCGGTTGGTCGGCGCCTGAGCCGGGACGGCACCTTTCCCGGTGACGTCCGCGCGACCGAGGTGGCGGGCTGCGGTACGGGTCAGTCCCGGTGGGCGCGGTTTGCGGCATCGACGATCGAGGTCAGCAGGCCGGGGAGGGCGTCGTCGAGTTCGGTGGTGCGCAGGCGCTGGCAGGTCTGGCCGTCGATCATCAGCCGTTCGGTGACACCGGCCTCCCGCAGGATCTTGAAGTGGTGGGTGGCGGTGGACTTGTTGACCCCGTCGTAGAGCGCGCCGCAGCGCACCGCGGTACCGGCGTTGCTCAGCCGGCGCACCATCTCCAGGCGTACGGGGTCGTGCAGCGCGGCGAGAACGGCAGGGAGGGCGGCCACGGGAACGGCCTCGGTGGCGGTGGTGTCCGTCATAGTGCCTCGTTCAAGTTTGATGTTCGTCGTACCGTGCGATACCGTCGATCCGGTTGGATACTCATCAAACCTACCTGATCGGGGTGCGGATGACAGCGACTGTGGCAGTGCCGGACCGGACCGGACAGTCCTGGGCATACACACTGGTACTGGCGGCAACCGGCGTCGCGCTCGGGGTGTCGGGCGTCCCGGCACCGCTGTACGGCATCTACGAACGGGAATGGCATCTGTCGCCGTTCACCACCACCGTCGTATTCGCGGTCTACGCCGTCGCGGCACTGGTGGCCGTGCTGGTCTCCGGCCGGATCTCCGATGTGGTCGGCCGCAAACCGGTGCTGCTCGGCGCCTTCGCGACGATGATCGTCGGACTGATCGTCTTCGTCTTCGCCGATACGGTGCCCATGCTGGTGCTGGCTCGGGCCCTGCACGGCCTGGCGGTGGGAGCCACCGTGGTGGCGGGGGCCGCGGCCCTGCTGGATCTGCGCCCCGACCACGGCGCGCGTTCGGGCCAGCTCACCGGCGTCGCCTTCAATGTCGGTATGGCGGTGGCGATCCTGGGCTCCGCGCTGCTCGCGCAATACGCGCCCAACCCGCTGCGGACGCCCTATGTCGTCATCAGCGTGATCTGCCTGATCGTGGGCGCCGCGGTACTCGCGCTGCGGGAACCGCATGCCGCGCGGGTGACCGGCCGGATCCGGATCGCGCGGCCGGCGGTACCGGCGGAAATCCGTGCCGACTTCTGGTTCTCCGCGCTCGGCGTGATGGCGGCATGGTCGGTACTCGGCGTTCTGCTCTCCCTGTACCCGTCGCTCGCCGCGGAGCAGACCGGAATCCACAACCTGGTCTTCGGCGGCGTGGTCGTCGCGTCCACGGCGTTGTCCGCGGCACTGGTGCAACTGTTCGCGACCCGCGTCCCGGCCCGGACCGCGGCGATCCTCGGCGATATCGGCATGGCGGTCGCGCTGCTGCTCACCATCCCGGCCCTGGCCACCCACAACTGGGTCGCCGTCGTGGGCATCGGCGTCGTCCTCGGCGCCACCTTCGGGCTCGGCTTCGGCGGGTCGCTGCGGCACCTCTCGAACGTGGTCCCCGAACACAAACGCGGGGAGACGATGTCGGCGTACTACCTCGCCGCCTACACCGCCATGGCGCTGCCCACCGTGATCGCGGGCTGGGCCGCGACCACCTGGGGGCTGAGCACCGTATTCCCGTGGTTCATCGGCGCGGTGGCGCTCGCGTGTCTCATCGCCGCCGGGCTCGGCCTGCGTCCGGGTGCCCGGGCCGAAGCGGCCCGGGCCTGAACCGGGACCGGGCGGCGGGTCACCCCCGCCGCCCGGATGAGCTCACTCCGGCCAACCCCCGTAGGGGACCGTGATCAACTCCATGTAGTGACCGCTGGGGTCCAGGAAGTACACGCCGCGCCCGCCGTCGTTGTGATTGACGGCACCCGCGGCGCGCTGCTGCGGGTCGGCCCAGTGCTCGATGCCGTAGCGCTGGATCTTGGCGTAGGCGGCGTCGAACTCGGCCTCCGAGACCAGGAAGGCGTAGTGCTGCCCCTGGATCTCGGTGACATGCTCCGGGACGTTCGCGAAATCGAAGGTGACGCCGTTCGCGGTGGGCAGCGGAATGAAGTGGCCCCACGGGGCGCCCGGTTCCACGCCCAGGATATCGCCCCAGAACTCGGCCGACGCCCGGTTGTCACGGCAGCCGACGATGGTGTGGTTGAACTGG
Source organism: Nocardia sp. NPDC024068 (assembly GCF_040638875.1). NCBI lineage: Bacteria > Bacillati > Actinomycetota > Actinomycetes > Mycobacteriales > Nocardiaceae > Nocardia > Nocardia sp. NPDC024068. The sequence goes on from NZ_JBEZYU010000046.1 coordinate 44,085, forward strand.
ATGGACAAAGGAATATCTCCTCGGATCGTGACGGTCCCGACCCCGGGCTCGGTACAAGGCGGCCAACGGGAGCACCGTCACGGCCAACCAGCATAGTCCGATCCGGATCATGCCCGGGTCCCACTGTGGGCATAGCGTGGTCGGCATGAGAATCCGTGGAGCAGTCCTGGAACGGATCGGCGCGCCGGCGCCGTACGCCGAATCGGCGCCGATCACCATCAGCGAGCTCGAACTCGCCGACCCCGGACCCGGTGAACTGCTCGTGCGGATCGAAGCCGCCGGACTGTGCCACTCCGACCTGTCCGTCGTCGACGGCAACCGGGTCCGGCCGGTGCCGATGCTGCTCGGCCACGAAGCCTCCGGGAGGGTGGAACAGGCCGGTCCCGGCGCCGGGCTCCCGGTCGGGCAGCGGGTGGTGATGACCTTCCTGCCCCGCTGCGGCGACTGCCCCGGCTGCGCTTCGGGCGGCCGCACCCCCTGCGTACCCGGCAGTGCCGCCAACAACGCGGGCGAACTGCTCGGCGGCGGGCGCCGGCTGCGCCGCGACGGCCACGACGTCCACCACCACCTCGGGGTCTCCGGATTCGCGACCTACGCCGTCGTGGACCGGCGCTCGGTCGTCCCCGTCGACGACGACGTACCGCCGGAAGTCGCGGCCGTCCTCGGCTGTGCGGTCCTCACCGGCGGCGGCGCGCTGCTGAACTCCGCCCGGCCTGCCGCCACCGACCGGGTGATGGTGGTCGGCCTCGGCGGCGTGGGGATGGCGGCGGTGCTGGTGGCGGTGTCGCTGGGTGTCCGAGAGGTCATCGCCGTCGACACCGTCCCCGAAAAGCTCACCCTCGCCCGAGAACTCGGCGCGACCGGTGCCTTCACTCCGGGTGAAATCGCCGATCACGGTATAGCGGCGGAGGTGGTGGTCGAGGCGGTCGGCTCGGCGCGCGCGTTCGAGAGCGCGGTCGCGGCCACGGCGCCGGGCGGTACGACGGTGACGGTCGGGTTGCCCGCACCCGAGGCCCGGGCGAGCATCTCGCCACTCGGACTGGTCGCCCAGGGGCGCTCGATCATCGGCAGCTACCTCGGTTCGGCGGTGCCGTCACGGGATATTCCCGAGTATGTCCGTATGTGGCGGGAGGGGCGGTTGCCGGTGGAGAAGCTGATTTCTTCGCATATCGGGCTGGGGGAGATCAACCGGGCGATGGATGAGCTGGCGGCGGGGCATGCACTTCGGCAGGTGATCACGTTCTGAGGGGCCGGGGGCGGTGACAGGGCTGGGATCCCTGGCTCGTGGGGGTGGGGAGGTGGCCTTGCGCGTGCGAGTTGGTAGGTGACTTGCGAGGTGAAGGTGGGGTAGGTGAGCTTGCGTGTGGGAGTTGGTAGGTGACCTGCGAGGTGAAGGTGGGTAGGTGAGCCTGCGTGTGGGAGTTGGTAGGTGACCTGCGAGGTGAAGGTGGGGCAGGTGGCCTTGCTCGCGAAGGTGCTGTGTTTTTGGCGCGCTGGCGCGCGCGGGGGTTCGGCCCCCTGAGCGTCGCCTGTCAGCACGCGATACTCGCGCCTGCGGCGCATTGTCTCGCGTGCTGACAGG
>NZ_JBEZYU010000047.1:0-44373 GCF_040638875.1 Nocardia sp. NPDC024068
GTCAGCCCTCGAGACTCGTGGCTTCGCCACATGCGCTTCGAGGGCTGACAGGCGACGCGGGCCGAACCCTTTGTGGGCCTCGCTGAACTCGGCACCGAGGAGGTGGGCTCTCGGCGGGATGAGCCCATGCGGATGGGCCGGGGTGGTTGCGCCGTAGGGGTAGGGGTGGGGGTCAGGGGTTTTCAGTCGAGGGAGACGTAGACCTCTACTGAGGTGGGGCCTATGTAGCGTTCCAGTTCGGCTGTGTGGGAACGGGTTATGGTTCCCGCTTTTTCGGCTTCTCGGACCCTTGCCCAGGCGGTGCGGAGTAGGTCGTAGGGTTTTTCGGTGACCACGAATTTGGCGTAGCGGCCGGTGGGGACGCGGGTGAGGACGTCGCCGGGGTCCACTTGGTCGAGGGCGCCGATCTCGTAGCCGAGGACGGCGACCGCGTGATCGTCCTGCCCGATGTAGGCGGCGACTCTGGGGACGTCCTTCTCCCGGCTCAGGTAGCGGTCCCAGGTGAAGTTGACGAGATCCAGGTCGCGTGCGGTTACTTCGCGGCCGGCCAGCGGGATGGTGAGCCCGGCGACCATACTTTCGTCCAGGGTGACAATCTCGAAATCCACTGTTCCTACCTGCCCGCCGAATCGTCTTCTGTAATCGCCACGAACACCTCGACTGTCTGCTCATCCGGATAGCGCTCGTGATCACCGGTGTAGGAACGCACCAGCCGGCCGGAGGCTTCGGCATCCCAGATGGCCCGCCAGAGGGTCACGATCGTTTCACCGAGATCGTCGCCGCTGAGCGTGAAGCGGGCGTAGCGGCCGGCGGGGATGCGGGCGAGGACGTCACCGGATTGTAGATCATCGAGGCTGCGGCAGCGGTAGCCGATGATATGGGTCAGGTACGAGTTGATCTCCGGGGCGTGATCGACGAACGCGCTGGCCGGCGGCCCGGGTAAGGACCGGGCCAGGTTCCGTTTCCAGGCTTCTTCCACCTTGGTTCGGCGTGGACCCTCCACGGCGAGGGCCGGGCTCCGAAGCACCATTCCCGCCACCAGCGTTTCCGGGCGGTCAACGACATTGAATTCCACCGGCGTAGCCCCTATGTCTCGTCATCCGTCGTCGCTCCAGCGCATATCCTCCCGCACGCCCGTCCCGGCACGAGCGTCGGCCCGGTGCCGGTCGGTCGGATGGGCGACATACTCACTCTGGCCAACGATGCTGCCACGTCGACCGTTCCCTCGGTGGGATCACGAGCGGAAATCCGTAGATCACGGTACGGGGATCGTCACACCGGGCAGGATCTCCACCACTCGCGGGGGCGGTGGCGGTGGTGGCGGCGGGGGCGGCGCGACCTCCGGGGCGGGCGCGGGCTGCGGGTTGTAGTCGTTCTCGTACTGGGGTTCGGGTTCGGGCTCGGGAATGTAGGGTTCCGAAGCCGGCGGGATGACGATGAACGGCTGCTGCGGTGGCGGCGCCTGTTCGGGTTCCGGCGCCGGCGGTGGGTTGAGGATGTCGTACGGATTGCGGTTGCCGTTGCCGCCGGCGTTGCCCGACGGCTGCGGCGCGGGAGCGGCCGGGATGATCGGACCGGCCGGCGGGGGTACGCCGATCTGTTCGGAGGGGGTATCGACCAGGGCGCCGTCCATGGTCCGTTTCCAGATATCGGACGGCATACCGGAACCGTAGATCCGCCCGCCACCCGCGGTCGTGATCGGCAGGTTGGCCTCGGTGCCGACCCAGACCGCGGTCGACAGGGACGGGGTGAAACCGACCATCCAGGCGTCTTTGTTCTGGCCGGTATCGCCGAGCTGGGTGGTGCCGGTCTTGGCGGCCGAGGGGCGTCCGCTGAGTCCGTGACCGTTGGAGTAATCGGCGATCGGCAGCATGGCCGCGGCTGCCCGGGCCGCCACATCCGGCGGTATCCGCTGTTCGGCCGGGGGCGGCTGCGCGCCGGTGCGCTGCTCCGGAGCACCGCCGCGGTCCAGTAGTACGGTGCCGTCCCCGCGGACCACCCGCTGTACGAAATACGGCTGGTGGTAGCGGCCCTCGCCGGCGATGGTGGCGTAGGCGGAGGCCATATCCATCGGCCGCACCAGGTAGGTGCCGAGCACGATGGACGGCATCGGCGGTGCGCCCATCTCGGTGAGCGACTCGCCCTGCACTCCGGGGATCTCCTTCGGTATCCCGGCCTGGTGCGCGGCGTCGGCGATCGCCTGGGGACCGTTGCCCATCGCGAGTGTGAGCCGGTAGAAGCTGGTGTTGAGCGACCGTTTGAACGCCTCGGACAGCGAGCACACGCCGCAGGATTCGTTCTCGACATTGCGTACGGTCACGCCGTTGACGTCCACCGGCGCGCTGTCGTAGGTCTGGGACATCGGAATCCCCTGCTGGATCGCGGCCAGAACCGCGAACGTTTTGAAGGCCGATCCGGTCTGCACGGGCGCCTGCGCGAAATCGAACCCGATCCCGTCGGCGCCGCCGTAATAGGCCCGGACCGCGCCCGAACGCGGGTCGATCGACACCGCGGCGGTCCGCAGCTCCGGCGGCTGGCCGTCGAGGGAGTCGCCCGCGGCGGCCTGTGCGGCCTGCTGGGCGCGGGCGTCGATGGTGGTGGTGATCTGCAGGGCGCCGGTGTCGAGTTCCTGCTCGGAGATCCCCGCGGCGGACAGTTCCCGCAGGACCTGGGCCTTGATATGGCCTTCCGGCCCGCGCGTACTGCGGGCGTCTTCCGGCGCCGGTGGTGGGTTGGTGGGCGGGAAGACCACCGCGTCACGGTCGCCGGGAGCGAGGGCCTTCATCTCGACCATGCCGTTGAGGACGTAGTTCCAGCGCTGCAACAGCTGGGGGAGCTGGTTCTGCGGGTCGAGACCGGAGGGGGTGCGGATCAGCGCGGCCAGGACCGCACCCTCGGCCACCGTCAGGTCGGAAACGGTTTTACCGAAGTAGACCTGGGCGGCGGCCTCGATCCCGTAGGCGCCGCGGCCGAAGTAGATGGTGTTGAGGTAGGCGGCGAGGATATCGTCCTTGTCCCATTCCCGCGCCATCTTCGAGGAGATGATGAGTTCGTGCATCTTCCGGCTCACCGTGCGTTCGGTGCCGAGGAAGGCGTTCTTCACGTACTGCTGGGTGATGGTGGACCCGCCGCCGGCGTTGGGATGACCCAGGGCGTTGTCCCGGGCGGCGCGCAGCAGGCCGGCGGTCGAGAAACCGGGGTTGGTGTAGAAGTTGCGGTCCTCGGCGGAGAGCACCGCGTCACGGACGTGGCCGGGCACCTTCGACAGCGGGACGGGGGTGCGGTTGCCCTCCGGGGGCACGACCTTTGCCAGGACCGTGCTGCCGTCGGAGGCGGTGATGGTCGCGGTCTGGTTCACCGGGACGGTACCGGCCGCCGGAATTTCCGAACTCCAGTACACCAGCGCTACCAGCAGCGCCGGGATGGCCACCAGGATGATGAACAGCCACAGGATCAGATGCCGGATCCGCTGACCGCGGGTGCGCCGGGGGCGGGGGTACTCCGGCGGGCGGGGCGGTCGGGTACGCACGCCGGCGTCCAGCTGGTTCCATCCGGCGAGTGACGAGTACTGGGGTGGGTCGGGGGTGTTGCGGCCACGCTGCGAACGGGACGAGCTGCTCACGATCATCTCCTTCCGGAGCGTCGGAAAAACTCAGGCGCACCACCACCGCCGGCTCCCAGGATACCCAGTGATCAGCTCTTGACCCCGCCTGCCGTGAGGCCGGAGATGATTCGCCGCTGGAACAGCAGTACCAGAATTACCAGCGGCACGGTTACCAGCGTTCCGGCCGCCATAATCGCCGCGTACGGCTCTACCAGGGGATTGTTCCCGGAGAAACGCGCGATGGCCACCGTAACCGGTTCCGTTTCGCTACCGGAAAGGACACGAGCCAGCAAGTATTCGTTGATGGCGGCGATGAAGGCCAGGATGGCGGTGGTGAACACCGCGGGCGCCGCCAGCGGCAGCATCACCAGCCGGAACGCCTGCATACGGGTGGCGCCGTCGATGCGCGCCGCCTCTTCCAGTTCCCACGGCAGCTCGGTGAAGAACGAGGACAGGGTGTACACGGTCAGCGGCAGGACGAAGGAGATGTTCGGCAGGATCAGCGCCTGGTACTCGCCGATCCAGCCGATCTCGGTGAACAGCTGGAACAGCGGCGTCACCAGGACCACCACCGGGAACATCGACGCGCCCAGGATGAGACCGGCCACCACATAGCGGCCCTTGAAAGCGAGCCGGGCCAGCGCGTAGGCGGCCATGACGCCGATGATCAGGGCGATCGCCGTAGTGGCGGTGCCGATGATCACGCTGTTGAGCAGAGCCTTGCCGAAATCGTTACCGCGGCTGGTGTCGAAGACATCGCGGAAGTTGTCCAGGGTGACGTGGGTCGGCCACGGCGTGGTGTCGAAGGTGTAGGCGGGATCGCGGAACGCGGTCACCGCCATCCAATAGAACGGGGCCAGGCCCCACAGGAGCACGATCAGCGCGCCCACATAGATCCGGGCCGAGCCGAGACGGCGCAGCAACGACGGGGTTCTGTTCTGCTGTGTAGTCACGCGGCCCTCACGCCTTCCGCTGTTCTTCCTGCGTCCGCACCGCGTTCGCGCCCAATATCTTCACGAGTAGGAAGGCCGCCGCGAAGATCAACAGGAAGGTGATCGTCGAGAGCGCGGCCGCGCTGTTGGGACCCTGCCTGGTCTGTTCGACCACCAGCACCGACAGCGTCCGGGTGGCCGGAAGATCATCGGTCATGATGGCGGGCAGGTCGTACATGCGCAGCGCGTCCATGGTGCGGAACAGCACCGCGACCAGCAGCGCCGGCTTCAGCAGCGGCAGGGTGATCTGGGTGAACCGCTGCCAGGCCGAGGCCCCGTCGACCCGCGCCGCCTCGTACACATCGTTGGAGATGACCTGCAGGCCGGCCAGCAGCAGCAGCGCCACGAACGGGGCGGTTTTCCACACATCGGCGGCGATCACCGCGAAACGGGCCGGCCAGGTGTCCGACGTCCACAGAATCTCGGTGCCGAACAGATTGTTGACCACACCGTCGTACTGGAACATGAATTCCCAGAGTCGTGCGGTCACCGCGGTCGGGATCGCCCACGGGATCAGCACCGCCGCTCGCAGCAGCGCCCGGCCGCGGAAGGTCTTACCCATGACGATCGCCATACCGAGCCCGATCGCGACCTCCAGCGTCACCGTCACCACCGCGAAGAACAGGGTGACGCCGACCGCGCTCCAGAACTCGGCGCCGAGGTTGCCGGTCGGGCATTCGGTGGTGCCGCCGGTGATCACCTGGCACTGGCCGACCAGCCAGTGCAGGTAGTTGTAGAAGGTGCTCTCACCGTTGTCGACGAAGCGGCCGGTGACGGGATCGAGCTGATCGTCGTAGTGGAACGACATCCACAGCGCCCGCAGCACCGGGTAACCGATGACCACCGCGAGTGCCCCGAGTACCGGCGCGACGAACATCCATGCCCTGCCGGACATGCGGAACTCGTCGAGCAGTGAGGGGGACGTCCCGCTGTCACGTTTCGCGTTCGCGGGCTTTTCTGTACGGACCGACGCCTGCGCGTCCGTTCCGGAAGGATCCGACACCGTTCTCTCTCCTACGGGCTCGCCGGGTCCGGTTGAACCACATCTACGATCCGGCTGTCTCGATGCCCTTCTGCATCCCGATGATCGCGTCGTTCACGGACTTGGTTCCGGTCAGGGCAGCATATGCGTTGTCCTGAATGGCTTTGGACACCGCCGGATAGAACGGGGTGACCGGTCGGGGCACCGCGCTGGCGATGGAATCCTTCAAGGCGGGCAGGTACGGCATCTTCGCGATGAGTGCCGGATCGTCGTAGATCGAGGCCCGCACCGACGGCAGTGCGCCGGAGGCGATGAGGTGCTGCGCTTCCTCGCTGATCAGGTACTTCAGGAAATCCAGCGCGGTGGCCTTGTTCTCGGAGTACGCGCTGATCGCGGCGTTGTAGCCGCCGAGGGTCGAGGCGCCGATACCGGTGTCGCCGGGCAGCGGTGCCACGCCGAATTTGTCCTTCACCGTCGACGATTCCGAGGAGGCGTCGCCGTAGGTGGAGGGCCAGCTGCGCAGGAACATGAGTTTGCCCTGGTTGAAGGCGGCGCCGCTTTCGGGCTCCTGGAAGGTGACGGCCTCGCGCGGGATATCGCCCACCCGGTACGCGTCCACCAGTTGTTCGAGTCCGGCGCGCGACTGGGGGCTGTTCACCGTCGGGGTGCGGCCGTCGGTGCCGACGAAGGTGCCACCGAACGCGTTGATCACCTCGGCGGTATTCACGGTCAGACCCTCGTACGGCGCGAACTGACCCGCGTAGCAGCCGATCTGCTGTTCCCGGGCCACCGGGCAGGCCGCCCGCATCTCCGCCCAGGTCCGGGGAGCGTTGGGCACCAGGTCCTTGCGGTAGAAGAGCAGACCACCGTTGGTGTTGCGGGGTGCGGCGTAGAGGGTGCCGTTGTAGGTGGCGCTGGCGACCGGGGGCGACAGCAGCGGGGAGGTGTCGATGGCGAACTGGCCCTCCAGCGGCTGGATCCAGCCCTTGGCGGCGAACTCGGCGGTCCACGGCACGTCCATGGCCACCACGTCGTAGTCGGCGGATTTCGCGCGCATATGCTCGACCAGGTCGTCGTACTGCGCCGAGGCGTCGTTGGACTGTTCCTTGTAGGTGACCTGCTCGTCCGGGTGGGTGGCGTTCCAGCGATCGATGACCTGTTTGACCGCGCCGGTCTCGGTGGTGTCCTTACCCTCGACGTAGGTGATCGGGCCGCGCCCGTCCTGGTTCATACCGAGCTGTTCCTCGGTGTCGGCGGTGTTGCACGCGGTGGCAAAGGTCGCGGTCAGCAGCGCGATCGGCCATAGCACGAGCGCGGCACGTAGAGACGGCGCCTTCTTGAAAGCCATCGCGGAACTCCAGGGTCGATACGTGAGCGGCAGCACAAGGCAACATACATGGTGTGGGCGGCGCATGCGGGGCACTCCCGGATGGAAGTGGACCCCGCGCACCGGCACGGTGGGCGTGCGGGGGCGTCGGCGACGGACGTAATCACAGGTGAGCATGGGTGGTGTTCGCTTCCGCCGAGGCGGATCGCGGAGGCGTTCGGCCCGGTTCCGCCCATTAGGCTGGTCCGCGATGTCCACCGCGAACGTAGTTACCGATCGTCTGCTCACTCGAATCGGCGGGCTCCTGCGCCAAGCCGAATCCACCGACAACGAGCATGAGGCCGAGGCGTTCATGGCGGCTGCCCAGCGTTTGGCGACCCGGTCCTCGATCGACCTGGCGGTGGCACGCGCGCACACCGTGGGCAAGGAGAAATCCGGCACGCCGATCCAGCGGGTGGTCCCTATCGGCGAACCCGGCCGCAAAGGTTTGCGTACATATGTGCAGTTGTTCGTCGTCATCGCCGACGCAAACGATGTGCGCTGCGATGTGGCCCGCACCTCCACGCAGGTGTATGCCTACGGGTTCGCCGCCGATATCGATGTATGCGAGGCCCTGTACTCGAGCCTGCTGGTACAGATGGTGCAGGCGTCGGATCGCTACATAAAGTCCGGTGCCCACCGGTCGTCCACCATGGAGAAGATCGTCGTCGAACGCCGCCGCGGGCGACGGGTCCGCCGGTTGGTCCGGGTCCCGGTGGCCGGAGTGACCGCCAGGCTCAACTTCCAGATGGCGTTCGCGGCCCGGGTCGGGGCGCGGTTGGCCGAGGCCAAGGGAGAGATCGAACGGGCTGCCACCACTCGGGACGCGCACGCCGCCGATCCGGTTTCGGAGGAACAGGCGGCCGGGGCCGCGCTCGCGTTACGCGGCAAAGAGCTCGAGTTGGCCGATTTCTACAGCCGGAGCTCGGAAGCTCGAGGCACTTGGCGCGGGCCGGACACTTCCACCGGGTACGCGCCGGATGCCCGGCAGGCCGGAGACCGCGCGGGTCGGGCGGCCAGACTGGGCTCAACGCCGGAATTGGATGCGGCGCGTGGGCGGCTCGAGAGCTCCGGAGGTCAGCTGTGCCGCACGACAGAGCCCGGTTGGGCAGGGTCCGGGTGAGCGACGGTCATCCGCTTCCGTTCCGGAACGAAAGCTCTGGATACTCGGACCCTGCCGGTGCCGCAGTGGTCGAGAGACATGCGTGGTGAGTGCGATACGGGACTCGCAGCGCAGCCGGGTGTATGACGCCGAACAATTGGTGCGGGCGGTATTCGACCGGGCCGCCGAATTCGGGCACCGGACGGTCGAGGTCCACGGTTCGCGCCTGACCCTGCCGGTGGAACGGAAATTCGCCTCGGTGGAATCGGTGCAGAAGTACTGCGACCGCGTCCTGACCTTGAATTGGGTCGCGGTGAACTGGCAACGAGCCGACGTGCCGATCCGGGTGCGCGCCCGCGCGGGTGCCGCGGCCGCGCACTACGAACCCGGGTCGGGTGTACTGGCAGTGCCGGTACACGGAAAACGTTCTCCTCACGAGGGTTCGCCGTGGGCCCTGCGGGAACTGGTGCTGCTACACGAACTCGCGCACCATCTCGAACCTCGCCCGGAAACTGTCGCTGCGCACGGGCCGGAATTCTGCGGTCGGTATGTGGAATTGGTGGAGGGCGTCCTGAGCCCGGAAGCCGCGTTCCTGCTGCGCATTACATTGCACGACTGTGGGGCGCGGGTCGGGTGAACTGAGTCGTGAGGGCACATTCAGCCTCTCTCACGGACCAGTACCTTCCAAACCCGCGTGAATCGTTCGGTCCACCAGGCGGTCCGTTCGGGGTCGGGGTGCCGGAACTTCTCCAGGAGGTCCGGGTCTGGTTGCGGAGGGGTGCGCGGGACGGGGAGATAGCCGTCCACCGGCCGCAGGGAATCCGTCACCAGGTCGCCTTGGAACAGTGTCACCGTGCCCAGTCCGCAGGCATGGTCCAGTTCCGGGAGCGCACCTGCCAGGGCAAGCTGCGCGGACAGCCCGATGCTGGTCTCCAGTGCCGAAGAGATCACGCACGGCAGTCCGGCTGCGTCGGCCACTTCCAGCGCCCGCCGCACCCCGCCGAGCGGGGTGCATTTGATCACCGCGATATCCGCGGCGCCCGCGACCGCGACTCTCAACGGGTCCTCCGCGCGGCGAATGGATTCGTCGGCGGCGATCGGTACCTCGACCTTTCGGCGCACCTGCGCGAGTTCTTCGAGCGTGCGGCATGGCTGCTCCACATATTCCAGGCCGCCGGCCGCGCGGTCCAATTCGCGAATGTTGCGGATCGCGGTATCCACATCCCACACCGCGTTCGCGTCCACGCGGATCGCACCTCCCGGCCCCAGCGCCGCCCGCACTGCGTCCACGCGCGCCAGATCCTCGGGCAGGGCGCCGGGATGGTCGGCCACCTTGACCTTCGCTGTCCGGCAACCGGAACCGGCGACGAGGGCATGCGCTTGCTCCGGCGGCACCGCCGGCACGGTGCAGTTGACCGGTACCCGGTCCCGGACCGGTTCCGGCCAGCCCACGCCTACCTGTTCGATGGTGGTCGCCAGCCAGTGTGCGGCTTCACGGTCGTCGTATTCGGGGAACGGGCAGAACTCACCCCAACCCCGCGGTCCACGTACCACGACACCCTCGCGCACGGTGATCCCCCGGAATTTCGACCGCAGCGGAATCGCGTAGACAGTGATCGCGTCGAGCTCGGGCAGTTCGGTCACCGGCCCCACGTTAGTTGTGTATGGAATCCGCTGTTCGGAGACCGGCCGAGGCGGTTGCTCCGGACACTGCGGTCACACCGGCCCGCCTGCGCTCCCGGAGCCGTGCGGAGCTCCGCCATGGGACGAGCCGCGATGCCGCGCGAGCCGAGATGACGAACTCCGATCTCGCGGTCAAGATCGAAGAATCGCTCGAGGCCATGGACAGGGTGGTGCAGTATCACGCGGGCAGGCAGACCTGGTTCGCCGATGAACTCGATCGGCAGGCGGCGGAATTCGAAGCCGCCGACCAGAATTTCGCCGCCGGGATCGACGGCGCCGGTAAGAGTCTGGAGGAGATGGGACCACGATGAGCCGGGATCCGCTGACAATTACGCAGGTGCTCGGATGGCACACCTATCATGTATCGAATGCCGCCGCGAAAATAACGGAGAGCTCGCAAACTCTCGACCGTGAAGCAGACTCGGCGTCGAAGAAAATCGACAGCTCACGGGATTTTTTCGACAGCCAGGCCGGGAACGCCGCCCGCGACCGGGCGACCACCGACCGTAATGAGGCTTTCACCACCGCCGATGTGCTCGAGGAAATGGCGAAGCTGGCCACCGGTCTGGCCGATACGATCACTGCCGACATCGATACCATCCGGGACACCAAGTCCGAGGTCGATTCATCTCGATGGGATCTCTACGTCAACGACGACGGTACTGTCGACTCGCGGAAGTCCAACTGGGAGATAGCAACGGAATGCTTCCCGTTCGGGGTCGCCGCAAAACCGCCCTCGTTGCGAAACCCGCCGACCCAGAACTCGCAAAGATCCTCGAGGACTACCAGACCGACTCCTCGGGTGGAGACCTTCAGCTCTGGCCTACCGGGTGGCAGCTCGAGGCGCTCCAGCAAATCATGCCCGATTTGCAGCCGAAACAGCTCACCACCGAGGAGATTGCAGCCATGTCGATTCTCCTCGCACGGAAGGACTTCGCCGGTGTGGTCGAGCAGTTCGGGATGGCGGATCAGGCGACGGAAGCCGCGGAGGAGAACTACCCGGACTCTGTCGACGATGGTCACGGCGACGCGTTTCGCCACGCGTACTGGAACGCGTTGATGGCGCAACGATTCGGGCCCGACTGGACCGAAATATATGGCACGGCTCACGAGAAGAGTGGCGGTAACCCGCCGAATCGTGAAGCCATGGACTTGTTCAACAACCAGCTCGGGCGGGAGATAGGCGCCGCGAACCCCGATGCCTCGCCCGAGGAGTTGCAGCAGCTCATCAAGAATGAAATAGATCAAGGAAACGCGATTGTCCTTGCGATACCTCCTGGAGACCCGGCGGGGTCTCCTGTTATCACATGGAGTGATCAGGTAAATGAACTGGACACCGATCAGGCGCCGGGTGTAGATGTACCGCTCCCCAGGAAAAACTAGGGAAAGTAAATGAGAGTAAAGAATGTTTTCGTCGTCGTCGTTGCATGTTTCGCAATTCTGACGAGTGGCTGCTCATTGGTTCGTGAAGCGCTCGGTACGAACCCGAAAGAAGAGCCGGAATGTGTCGGTCCCACGTTCGATCTCTGGGGCACTCGAGAAGTACTGGGGCCCGCGGAACCCTTCAATAACGAGGCGGATCGGGCGGCTTCGGGAACTGAGCCGACCACTCTCGATGCCATCGCGGCGGTTGCGGGATGGCAGGGAAACTGGGACCGTGTGATCGACGTTCCCGATAATACAACCGCCGACGAACTGAATAAGTGGGCAGGCGCGGCTCCGACCTGCTGGGAAGGTTTTATCGGTCGCGATGTCGGGACGGATGACTCTTCAGAAGGAGTACTCCTCTTTATGGATGGAGAAAAGCCCGTGCAGGTCCTGTGGTACAAAGGTTCTGAGAAGGACTTCCGCATCAGCAGGAAGTCGCCCGTCGTGCAGCGCCATGCCGTCCTCGTGCCGAATCGCGGCCAAATGTCCCCTGCGGAATAGCTTTCGGTGCGGCCGTTGCCCGGCCCTGGGTAATCAGGACCGGGCAACGGTGAGCGCGGGGATCAGAGTCGTTCGAGGATGGTGGCGTTGGCGAGCCCGCCTGCCTCGCACATCGTCTGTAGTCCGTAGCGGGCGCCCCGGTCCCGCATGGCGTGGACGAGGGTGGTCATCAGCCGGGCCCCGGAAGCGCCGAGAGGATGCCCGAGGGCGATCGCGCCGCCGTTGACGTTCACCCGTTCCGGGTCGGCGCCGGTGTCGTGTTCCCAGGCCGCGACCACCGAGGCGAATGCCTCGTTGATCTCGATCAGGTCGATATCGCCGATGGTCAGCCCGGCCCGGTCCAGCACTTTGCGGGTGGCGGGGATGACGGCGGTGAGCATCAGCAGCGGGTCGTCGCCGGCCACCGCGAAACTGTGCAGCCGGGCCAGCGGCCGCAGGCCCAGTTCGCGGGCCTTTTCGCTGGTGGTGATCAGGACCGCAGCGCTGCCGTCGCTGATCTGGCTGGCCGTGGCGGCGGTGATGTTCCAGCCGATCTGCGGGAACCGTGCGGCCGTCGCCTCGTCGTAGTACGCGGGGCGCAGGCCGGCGAGGGTGTCGAGGGTGGAGCCGGTGCGGATCCCTTCGTCGGTGTCGAGACCGGCGAGTGGGGCGAGTTCGGCGGCGAACTGGCCGTTCTTGGTGGCACGGGCCGCCTTCTCGTGACTGGCGAGCGCGAATTCGTCCAGTTCGGTGCGGGAGATCCCCCATTTCGCGGCGATGAGTTCGGCGCTGATCCCCTGAGCGACCAGACCGTCCGGATACCGTTCGGCGAAGCCCACCCCGGAGATATCGGCGGCGCCGCGCGCGCTCGCACCCATCGGCACCCGGCTCATGGATTCGACACCGGTGGCCACGACCATGTCGTAGGCGCCCGCGATGACGCCCTGCGCCGCGAAATGCACCGCCTGCTGGCTGCTGCCGCACTGCCGGTCGACCGTGGTCGCCGGGACCGATTCCGGGAAGCCCGCGGCCAGGGCGGCGCGGCGGGTCATGTTCACCCCCTGTTCGCCGACCTGGCTGACGACTCCGCCGATCACATCGTCGATCAGCGCGGGGTCGATTCCGGTGCGTTCGACCAGCGCGCGCAGGCTGTGCGCCATGAGGTCCACCGGATGGACCGAATGCAGGGCTCCGGTGGGCTTGCCGCGCCCGATCGGGGTCCGTACCGCATCGACGATCACCGCGTCTCGCATGTTGAGTCCTTCCGTCGCCAGAGCTCTCCACTCTGGCTAAAGTCAACTAAAGCCAGAGTAACCCCTGGCGTGAGTAGGGGCAAGTCAGGGTGGCTATGATGGACGGATGGCAGCCGTGATGGAAGGCCCGCTGGCCGATCTGAACTCGTGGAAACCCGACCATTGCTCGATCGCCATGGCATTGAACGTGGTCGGCACCCGTTCGGCGATCCTGATCCTGCGCGAGGCCTACTACGGGACCACCCGCTTCGACGGGTTCGCCTCCCGGCTGGGCATCACCGACGCCGCCGTCGCCGGGCAGCTGCGCAAATTGACCGAGGCCGGGCTGTTCACCAAACAGCCCTATCGCGAGGAAGGCAAACGCACCCGGCACGAATACGTGCTCACACCCAAAGGGCGCGATCTGCTCCCGGTGGTGCTCGCGCTCATGCAGTGGGGAAACGCCCATATGCAGCCGGGACCGGCGCCCCTGGACCTGGTGGAAGCGGCCACCGGCGACCCGGTGCGGGTTCAGGTGCGCAGTGCGTCCGGTCGTGAGATCGGTGTGGACGAACTGGGCGTACGGCTCAACGAGCGGTGGCGCGCGAACCGGCGCAGTCGTTCGTAACAGGCGCTTCGGCCGCGTACGGCGGCCGAAGCCGGAACCGGTGTCCGATCAGTTCAGTGGCTGATCAGTTCAGTCGGCGGCCGTCGTCGGCGCCGAAGAAATAGACGTGGTCCGAGCCCGGGATCAGGTGCACCCGGCTACCCTTGGCCGGCGGATTGCGCCAGTCGCTGCGGGCCACGATCGTGTCCGCACCCTGGGTGGCCTCGGCCGGGCGGCCGTAGATGAAGGCATCGGAACCGAGTTCCTCCACCACATCCACCTCGATCTCGATACCGGAGTCGCCGGCCTCGAGGTGTTCCGGGCGGATACCGACGGTCACCGAGGCGCCCGCCTCGTCGGCCACCGAGCGCGGCAGCGGTAGCGAATACCCGCCGATCCGGACCGCCCCGTCGGCCACCGGCAGCGTGAACAGGTTCATCGCCGGCGAACCCATGAACCCGGCGACGAACACATTGGCCGGTTCGCGGTAGAGGTCGCGCGGGGAGGCGCACTGCTGCAGCAGGCCGTCGCGCATCACGGCCACCCGGTCGCCCATGGTCATCGCCTCGACCTGGTCATGGGTGACATACACGGTGGTGGTCGACAGCCGGCGCTGCAACTGCGCGATCTGGGTGCGGGTCTGCACGCGGAGTTTCGCGTCCAGGTTGGACAGCGGTTCGTCCATGAGGAAGACCTGCGGATCGCGCACGATCGCCCGCCCCATCGCGACCCGCTGGCGCTGGCCGCCGGACAGCGCCTTGGGCAGCCGGTCCAGCAGCGGTTCCAGGTCGAGCAGCCGGGCCGCCTCGAGCACCCGCCGCTGCTTCTCGTCCTTACCGACCTTCGCCAGTTTGAGCGCGAAGCCCATGTTCTCGGCGACGGTCATATGCGGGTACAGCGCGTAATTCTGGAAGACCATCGCGATATCGCGATCCTTGGGATCGGAATGCGTGACATCGCGGTCACCGATCAGGATGCGGCCGCCGGACACTTCCTCGAGGCCCGCCAGCATCCGCAGCGAGGTGGATTTTCCGCAGCCGGAAGGGCCGACCAGCACCAAGAATTCACCATCGGCTATCTGGAGCTGCAATTGATCGACGGCGGGCGTTTTGGCCCCCGGATACTGCCGGGTGGCGCGATCGAAGGTCACCGTGGCCACGGCTTGTTCACTTCCCTTCACCGGTTGGAACACGCGAAGTGGAGCGAATTCGCAACATGTGCGTGGTCATGGCGTCAGAGGCTACCGCTGGTGTTCTCGGGCTCCGCATGGTCTGTCCTTTTCGGAGCGTTATCGTGCCAGCGAACACCCCGGCTGTCCACCCATTCGGCCCGGCGGCGCCACCCGCTGGATTCGGTGGTGGAGTTCCTGCGGGCCGAACGACCGGGCCGGCCGGAGTCGCGCGGCACCGCTGATCCGTCCTTCCCGGAGGGCGCGTGCGAACTGCCCGCCGCCGTGTGGGAGGTGTTCACCCGCCGGGCCGCCGCCGCGGGGCAGCCGCCGGCCGATTATCTGCGCGCCGAACTGGTCGCCCTGGCCCGGCGCCGCACGGTCGAGGATTCGGTGCTCGAACTATCCGAGGCGCTCGGCGGTGACCCGGGCCGGGCGGGGGAACTCGACGAGATCGTCGCCGCCGTCCGGTACGCGCGCGGCGAGTAGTTCGAACAGCGCGGTGACGCTCTGCTCGCCCCGGCCCTCGGCCACGGCCCGCCGCAGGAGGTCGTGCATCGGGGCATGCCAGGACATTTCGACGCCCGATTCCCGCGCGAGCCGCTCGTCGTCGCCGATGCTGCTGTGGAACAGCCCGACCGAGGACCCGAGCAGGCTGTAGTCGCCGCTGTCGATCTCCTCGGCCATGACCGGGAGCAGCGAGGCAATCATCTTCAGCCATTTCGCCGAATAAGGAACCATCGAGCCCGCCGGGATGCCGCGCGCGGACAGCAGCGCCGCACCCTCGAGGAAGCCCAGCAGCGTGGGCAGCAGCGTCGCGCCGACGGCGGATTCGTAGAGGCCGGCCAGATCCGGCTCCGGCCCGAGGTGGACGATATCGCCGCCGAGCACGCGAAGTGTGTCCGCGAATTCGTCGAACACCGCGCGCTCGCCGCCGAAGTACAGCAGCGTGTCCCGCTTTCCCACCGCCGCCGGCACGTTCTTGATCGCGCCGCCGAGGACCCGGGCTCCGTGGGCGGTGGCCCACTGCGCGAATTCCCGCGCGCTGGAGGGGATTGCGCTGCTCAGCGTGACGAGAGTGCGTCCGCGTAGCGCGCTCGCCGCGTCGGCCAGGCTTTCCCGGGCGGCGTCGAGGGTGGTGGTCGCCACGATGATCAGCCCGGCCGCCGCCACGGCGTCCCCGATATCGGGCTGTAGGTCCGCACCTGCGAGCACCAGGGGTGCGGCGCGTTCCGGGGTGCGGTTCCACACCGTGGTCCGATGCCCCGCGGCGAGGAACGCTCCGGCCAGCGCCCGCCCCATCGAACCCGTACCGAGCACGGTCACCGGTATGTGCTTCTGGTCGGTCACTGCGACTCCGCTCTGGGTTCGTGTGGAGACCTCCGCTCCACCGTGCAGCCGAGTATCGGACGGCGCGGCAGTGCGGGCGAGTACGCACTTTTTCCTTCCGTACCCGACCTGCGGGTAAGGAACCAGGTGGCAGGCGCCGGGGCCGGCGGTGGTGTGGTGTGAGTCACGTTCCCGCGAGGTTGACCATGCCGCGACGGCCGGGGGTGTGCTGGGTTCCGACCTACGCACCCACCGGAAGGATCGATCATGGCGTTGCCCGAATTCATCTCGGTCGAGGAGTTCTTCATCGAACCGGTGCGCACGGCGCCGTCGATATCGCCGGACGGCACCCGGATCGCCTACCTCGCGCCGTGGCGGAACCGGTTGAATGTCTGGGTCCAGGACCTCGGTTCGGAGGCCGAGCCGCGCTGTGTGACCGCCGACGAGAACCGCAGCGTGCAGAGTTACCGCTGGACCGCCGATTCGCGGTGGCTGCTCTATATCCAGGACGGTGCCGGGGACGAGAAATGGCATCTGTACCGGGTGGATCCGGACAACCCTGCCGCCGCGGTCGATCTGACACCGTTCGCCGGGGCGACGGTGCTGCAAATCGATCTGCCCGTCCGCCTGCCCGGGAAGGCCCGGGTGCATCTGAACCAGCGGAGAGTGGACATGTTCGATCTGTGCGAGATCGATATCGCCACCGGCGAACTCACCGTGCTCGCCGAGAATCCCGGGTCGGTCGCCTATTGGATGTGCGGTCACGACGGGGAGATCTTCTGCTACGGGCTGACCGCCGACGGCGATCTGGAGCTCTCGCGCTGGGACCCGGAGGCGGGTGCGCCGGGCCGTATCGCGCTTTTCGCGGGAGCCGACTATCCGATGGGCGTGCTGCCGGTCGTGCTCACACCGGACGGGACCGGTGCGTGGATCGGATCCAATACCGGCACCGACCGGACGCGGTTGGTGCGTCTGGATCTGCGCACCGGCGCGGAGACGGAGGTGGACAGTCACCCGACGTTCGACCTGGACACCCGGTCCGCGGTGAACCCCGCGCTGTACTCACCGCTGATCCTCGATCCGGGCACCGGCGCATTGCTCGGAGTGCGCTACCTCGGCGACCGCCAGACGATCCACGCGCTCGACGAGCGTTTCGCGGAGATCCTGGCGAATCTGGAGAAACTCTCCGACGGCGATCTCGGTGATATCTCCTGCGACGATTCCGGACGGCACTGGATCGTCACCTTCGTCCACGACCGCGACCCCCAACTCGCCTACCACTACGACCATTCCACCGGCGCGAGCCGGCTGCTGTACCGCCCGTACCCGCATCTGGACCCCGAAGCGCTGGCGCCGATGACACCGGTGTCGATCCCGGCGCGTGACGGGCTGACCCTCCCGTCCTATCTGACGCTGCCCGCCGGGATCCCGCCGCGGAACCTGCCGCTGGTGGTGCTACTGCACGGCGGGCCGTGGTTCCGGGACAGCTGGGAGTTCGACCCGCCGGCCCAGTTTCTCGCCAACCGCGGTTACGCGGTGCTGCAGGTCAACTTTCGTGGTTCGACCGGATTCGGGAAGGCGTTCGTGCAGGCCGCGATCAAGGAGTTCGCCGGCGCGATGCACGACGATGTGATCGACGCCGTGGAGTGGGCGGTGGACCGCGGTTACGCCGATCGTGAGCGGGTCGCGATATTCGGCGGCTCCTACGGTGGTTACGCGTCGCTGGTGGGTGTCACCTTCACCCCCGATGTGTTCGCCGCCGCCATCGACTACGTGGGTATCTCGAATCTGGCGAATTTCCTGCGCACCATTCCGCCGTTCTCGAAACCGCATCTGGCCAACAACTGGCATCTGTTCGTCGGCGATCCCGATGATCCCGAGCAGGAAGCCGATATGCTCGCGCGCTCGCCGATCACCTACGCCGACCGGATCCGGACCCCGCTGCTGGTGGTGCAGGGCGCCAACGATGCCCGGGTCGTCCGCGCCGAATCCGACAATCTCGTGGCGGCGCTACGGGGTCGCGGTGTGGAGGTCGAATACATGGTCAAGGACGACGAGGGGCACGGGTTCGTGAACCCGGAGAACCGGATCGATATGTTCCACGCGGTGGAGCGGTTCCTCGCCCGGCATCTGGGCGGGCGGGAGGACACCGCCTGATCTCCGGCGATCGTGCGGCGTGGTGCGCCGATGAGTTCGGCCCGGTGGTGTCGTCTGTAGTGCGGGGTTCCCGATACGGAGGAGATTCGCCGATGACCGTCACCGATACCCGCACCCTGTCCGTGCCCGGTGCCACCGTGACCTATGACGTGCACCCGGCGGCCACGGCGAGTGCGCACCCGCCGCTGCTGGTCTTCGGCTCGCCGATGGAGGCGGCGGCGTTCGGCACCCTGATCGGCCATTTCACCGATCGGACGGTGCTGACCTACGACCCCCGCGGCACCGGCCGCAGTCCGCAGGACGATCCGCTCGCGGCCGGTGACCCCGCCCGGCACGCCGCCGACCTGCAGGCGGTGCTCGACGATGCCGGGGTGGGTCCGGTGGATATCTTCGCCACCAGCGGCGGGGCGGTGAACGCCCTGGCCTGGATAGCCGGTCACCGCCCGAAGGTGCGGACCCTGGTTGCGCACGAACCGCCGACGGCGCAGTTCTCCCCGGATCGCGAGATCGTGGAATCCGTGGTCGCCGATATCGCCGACACCTACCAGGCGCACGGTGAGGGCCCGGCCATGGCGAAGTTCATCGCCCTGGTTTCCGCCGAAGGCCCGCTGCCGCCCACCTACCTGGACGCCCCGGCGCCGGACCCGGCCGCGTTCGGGCTGCCCGCCGAGGACGACGGTTCCCGCACCAGTGCGCTCCTGGGACTGAACATGCGGACCTGCACCCCCTACGTCCACGACCTCGACGCCCTGGGCGGCGCGGCCACCCGCGTGGTGATCGCCACCGGCGCGGGGTCGGGACAGCAGTTCGCCGCGCGCGGCGCGGAGGCGTTCGCGGTCGCGGCGGGGTTGGAGCAGGTGGTCCTGCCCGGCGATCACACCGGTTTCCTGGGCGGCGAGTACGGCCAGTACGGCGAACCGGACGCTTTCGCCGCCGCCCTGCATCAGATTCTGGACGACTGAGCCCTCGGTCTCGGTGGTGGTCGTATCGGCGCCGGAGTACGACAGTCGCTGCCGCGCGACCTTGACCGGTTACGCGGCACCGCCCTCGATTTGCCTGTGATCAGGGCGAATTTCGTATCAGCGGGGGTATCAGATCGCTGTCAGCCCGGTATCAGGCGTGCCCGCGACAGTACTCATATGAGCGACACAGGGAGCCTCTCGAACACGGCGACCCGCTCTGAGCGATCGGAGATTCCGGGAATCGACCCGGAATTCACGGCCGCTCGCCCCCTTCGCACCACCACTGATTCCGAGGAGCACACCATGTCCATCACCCTGACCGACCAGGACAAAGCCACCGTTCGCACCGCCGCTTACGGTGCCGTCTCGCTGATGTCGGCCGCCGACGCGACCGGTTCACCGCATAAGGCCGCCACCCAGGGTTCCATCGCCCTCGGGGCGGCGACCGGCCCGATCGGGCATGTGCTCGCCGCGAAATCCAAGGACATCGAGCTGAAGGGCAGGACCGTCGCCGAACTCGCCGACCAGGTGCTGCCGGCCCTGACCGCGGCCATGAACCTGCTGAAGGCGCAGGATTCGGCCGAGGCGGACAACTTCCGCAGCACGGTCCTGGTCGCCCTCGACGCGGCCACCCGGCCCGGTAAGGGCGCGCCGAGCCCGGTGCTCGCCGAGATGACCCGCAAGATCACCGCGGCTCTCGACGCGGCGTGAGTGGAAGGATCCGTCCGGATCTCCCGATGTGAGTGCGGTATCGGCGGTATCGGCCGATACCGCACTCGCTGTGTTCGCGCCCTATCGGGTGCGGACGATCGGTCGCGCCGATTCAGGCCATCGAATCGATCCAGCGTTCCAGCCGGCGGCCCTCGGCCGCCATCAGTTCCGGATCGCGCAGCGTATTGGTCAGAACCGAGATGCCCTGGTAGGCGGCTATCAGGGCGACCGCGGATTCGCGGGCATCGGTGCGGCCCATGTCGGCGAATTGGGCTTCGGCCCAATCGATGAGCGTGCGCATGAGGTCGGCGACGGTCGCGTCGAGTCCGTCACCGCGTTTGTCCAGTTCGGTGGCGAGAGTGCCGGTGGGGCAGCCGAACCGGACCGCGGTATCGCGCTGTTCGACCCAGCCGGCGATCAGTGCTTTCAACCGCTCGGCGGGTTCCGGTAGCCGGTCGAGTGCTTCGATCAGATCCGACAGGCTACGCGTATGGGTTTCGATGGCGGCTTCGACCAGCTCGTTCTTGGTCTTGAAGTAGTAGTACACGTTCCCCACGGGGACCTCGGCCACCCGTGCGATATCGGCGAGGGTGGTTTTCTCGACCCCCTGTTCGTGCAGAACCGTGGCCGCGGCGGCGGCCAGCCGCTCGCGCTTGCCGCGTGATCGCGTTCCAGCGGATGAGTCAGTCACCTGACTAACTATAGACGGAGTCCCGGTTGCGGTGCTACGGTCCTCTCGCTTAGTTAGTTGACTGACTCACTTGGAGATCTCATGATCGCAGTAACCGGAGCCACCGGGAACATCGGCCGCGAAGTGGTCCGCATCCTCGCCGAATCGGGTGCGCGGGTGCGTGCCATCTCCCGCGGCGAACCGGCCGACCTGCCCGCCGGGATCGGGCATACGCGCGCCGACCTGTCCGACGCCCAGAGCCTGCGTCCGGCCTTCGACGGTGCCGAAGCGCTTTTCCTGCTCGTGGCCGGCGACGACCCGCAGGGCATCCTGGACGCCGCGAAAGCGGGCGGCGTCCAGCGGGTCGTGCTGATCTCCTCCCTCGGCGTCGCGACCCGCCCCGACGCGTACCGCCACCCCGTCTCCTTCGAGGCGGTGCTGCGCGGATCGGGCCTCGAATGGACCGTGCTGCGCTGCGGCGGGCTGAATTCCAACGCGCTCGCCTGGGCCGAATCCATCCGGACCGAACGGCTGGTAGCCGCCCCGTTCGCCGATACCGGCCTACCCACGGTCGATCCGGCCGATATCGCCGAGGTCGCCGCCGCGGCACTGACCCGGCCCGGCCACGCCGAGGCCGTCTACGAGCTGACCGGCCCCGTCCCGACCACCCCGCGCGAGCGCGCCGCGGCGCTGGGCACGGCGCTCGGCGAGGCCGTGCGTTTCCTCGAGCAGACCCCCGAACAGGCCCGCGCGCAGATGCTCACCTTCATGCCCGAACCCGTGGTGGAAGGCACCCTTTCCATCCTCGGCGACCCGCTGCCCGCCGAGCACCGGGTGAGCCCCGACGTCGAGCGGGTCCTGGGCCGCGCCCCACGCCCGTTCGCGGACTGGGCGACCCGTAACGCCCACGCCTTCCGCTGACCCCCGAACCAACAGGAGATTCCCATGCCGGTCACTTCGGTACTCGATTCGACGATCACCCACCGCGAGCAGGGGTCGGGCACGCCGATCGTGTTCCTGCACGGAAACCCCACCTCATCGCACCTGTGGCGCAATGTCCTACCGGCCGTCGGCGCGGGCCGGTTGCTCGCCCCCGACCTCATCGGTATGGGTGATTCGGGCAAACCCGATATCGACTACACCTTCGATGACCACGTCCGATATCTCGACGCCTGGTTCGACGCGCTCGGTCTCGACGACGTCGTCCTGGTCGGCCACGACTGGGGCGGCGCGCTCGCCTTCGATCACGCGGCCCGCCATCCCGGCCGGGTCCGCGGTATCGCCTTCACCGAGACCATCGTCAAACCGATGACCTGGGAGGAGTTTCCCGAAGGCGGACGGGAACTGTTCCGGGCCCTCAAAACCGAGGGCGTGGGCGAATCGATGATCCTCGACGACAACCTCATGATCGCCGAGGGGCTTCCCGGCACGGTGGCCGCCGCGCTCGACCCGGCCGATCTGGCGGAATACCTGCGGCCCTACCCGACCCGGGAGTCCCGCCTGCCGCTGCTGCGCTGGCCGCGCGCCATGCCGCTGGGCGGTGAGCCCGCCGATGTGGTGGTCCGCGTCGAGAACTACGGCCGGTGGCTCGCGAAAAGTGACGATATTCCGAAATTGCTGATCGAATTCGCGCCCGGGCCCGGTGTGATGATGGGCCCGGACCTGCTCGCCTGGTGTACGGACAATATCGCCGCGCTGGAGGTCGCGCGCCACGACCTGCCGGCGGGGCACCACACTCCGGAGGACCGTCCCGTCGAGATCGCCGCCGCCGTCTCCGCGTGGGCGGACTGCCACGATCTGCGCTGATCCCTCGCGGCTTCGGGCGCAGGGCTCACCCCCAGGGTGCGCCGCCGACCGGCAGCCTCCCGTGGTGCGCTCCACGATCCCCGCTATCACTGCGGCTTAATCGACAAATGGGAAATATCGGGCCGAAAGTTTATCCGGTGAAAATCGAAAATGCCTGCGTTTAAAACAATTCCGGCCTCTCGGGCGAAGTGCAGTTGTGCTATGGTCTGGCGCCGTGAGTAAAGGGTGTAATCGAAAGAAAAAAATTCCGGTGACCATTCGGATTTCGACCGCGTTGGCCGCCGGGGCGCTGGCAACGCTCGCGCTGGCGCCGGCGGCCAACGCGTATCCGGCCGGTCCCTGGGGTGTCGAAGGGCCGTGCACGGGTAACTCGCCCGCCGAATGCAAGTACGTACCGGACCCGGATGGGTTGACCTGGAAATTCTACCTGAACGGCGAGGTGTACAGCACCCAATACTTCGACAAGACCGGCCAGTTGGTGTGCAGCGAGAGTAAGGGCGCGCCTCCTACCGGCCTGTTCTGCGCCCCGATAATGGGCATAATTCGTGCGTTGCCGCCGTTTCGATTCCCGTTCTGATGTCCGGCCTGGTATTCCGCTTCCGGAATAGCTCGTAGATATCGGATCCATCCCGGCCGCCGAGCGTATATACCTCATGACGAACGCGCCGCGTAACCCTCATCGGTTACGCGGCGCGTGTGCCCGGCTGCTATTTCGCGGGGGCGAGTTCGCCTTCCGGCTCCGGTCCGGTCGGGGTGCGTTCCGGTTCCTTCGTGAAGAACAACATGGCGGCCGCGCCGATCAGGCACAGGACCGTCATAACGATGAATCCGCCGTTGTAGGTGCCGGTCTCGGCCACGATGAAGCCCATCACCGAGGGGGCGATGATGCCGGACAGTGCGAAGCAGGCGTCCGCGAAACCGGCTGCCGTACCGGGCTGGGTCGGGGCGGCGTCGATCGAGGCGACCCACCAGATACCGCCGGTGATGAAGCCGAAGCCGACACCGGCCGAGATGCAGATCAGCGCGACCGTGAGGTTGCCGGGGACGAACAGGATCGGGATGATCGAGGCGCCCGCGAGCAGCAGTGCCACGCCGATGATGACGAACCGCGAGCGAATGCTCTGGGTCTTCTTGTACACCCGGTCGACCAGGACGCCGCCGAGCAGCGCGCCGACCACACCGGCCGCCCACGGCGCCACCGAGAATCCGCCGACCTCCTTGATGGACAACCCGAATTCGTGTTCCAGGTACTGCGGCAGCCAGTACATGAACGCCCAGAACATGAAACCCCAGGCGAAATAGCCCAGGCCGACGAGCCACAGGTTGCGGTTGCGCAGGATCTCGCCCCAGTCGACCGTCGATTCGTGGCCGCTGTCCTCACCCTCGGCCTGCCCGGCCTTGATGTAGTCCAGTTCTTCCTTCGAGACGAAGGATGCCTCGCTCGGGGAGTTCTTCAGGAACGGATAGGCCACCACGACCCAGACGATTCCCGCGACCGCGAGCACCCAGAACATGCCCTTCCAGCCGGTCAGCGCGATCAGCTGGGTGAGGATGGGGCCGCCGATCAGCAGGCTGCCCGATACCGCCACACCGCCGATGAGGGCGAGCGCCTTACCGCGTTCGTGTACGGGCAGCCAGCGGCTGGCGACGCGGGTCGCCGCCGGGAAGCAGGGTGCCTCACCGGCTCCGAGGACGATACGCAGCAGGATCAGACCGATGAACCCGCCCGCGAACGGGGTCAGCGCGGTGGCCGCGGCCCATACGAACATGCCGGCGATGAGGACCTTGCGCGAACCGTACCTGTCGACCAGCGGGCCGGAGAGCAGCGCGAACAGCATGTAGCCGATCGAGAACGCGGAACTGATGATGCCGTACTGACCGGGAGTGATCCCGAATTCGGCCTTCAGATCCGTGGCCGCGAACGAGATGGCACTGCGATCGACATAATTCACCACCACCAGGCCCAGAATGATGGCGATTGTCCACCAACGCGATTTCATAGGGTACTCCTCGGAGGAAACAAGTCGCGGGGTCAGATGACCCCGCGGGCCCGCAGGTCGTCGATGTCCTCGGGGCTGCGCCCGAGGCGGGTGAGGACCTTGTCGGTATCGGCACCGGCGGGTCTACCGGTGTGACGGATCGCACCGGGGGATCGGGTCATGCGCCACATGACGTTCTGCATGCGCATGGGGCCGAGATCGTCGTCGTCGACAGTGGTGACCATGTCGGTGGCGACGACCTGCGGATCGGTGAGCAGATCGCTCGGCCGGTAGACCGGCGCCACGGCGGCGCCGGCTTCTTCGAAAACGCTGGTGACCTCGTCGCGGGTGCGTTCGGCGATCCAGCCGCCCACATAGTCGTCGAGGAGATCGGCGTGCTCGGCGCGGGTGCGGCCGCTGGCGAACCATTCCTCGTCGACCACCTCGGGATGCCCGACGATATGCATAACGCGTTCGGCGATGGCCTGGGCGCTGGTGGAGATCGCGACCCAGTGGTCGTCCTTGGTGCGGTACAGGTTGCGCGGGGCATTGTTCTGCGACCGGTTACCGGTGCGCTGCTGGTCTATCCCGAGCTGGTCGGCGTAGATCACCCCGGGGCCGACGGCGGTCATGATCGGGGTGAGCAGGTCGAGGTCGACCTCCTGGCCGGTACCGCCGTTGCGTTCCCGCTCGAACAGTGCCATCGAGATCGCCGACGAACCGGCCACCCCGGCGATGGAATCGGCGAGCCCGAAGGCGGGCAGGGTGGGCGGCCCGTCGGGCTGCCCGGTGAGATGGGCGAACCCGCTCATCGATTCGACCAGGGTGCCGAACGCGGGCCGTTTCGAGTACGGACCGTGCTGGCCGAACCCGGTGACACGCAACATGATCAGGCCCGGATTGCGGGCGGCGAGTTCGGCGTAGGACAGGCCCCAGCGTTCGAACGTGCCCGGCCGGAAGTTCTCCACGATCACATCGGCTTCCGCGGCCAGATCCCGGAAGATCGCCTGCCCGTCGGGGGTGCCCAGGTTCAGGGTGAGGGTCTGCTTGTTACGGCTGACCATCTTCCACCACAGCGGAATGCCGTCCTTCTCGAGACCGTGCCCGCGCATCCCGTCCGGTTTCTGCGGATGCTCGATCTTGATGACCTCGGCGCCGAAATCACCCAGGATCTGCGCGGTGAGCGGTCCGGCCAGGATGGTGGAGGCGTCGAGAACCTTGATGCCGTGTAGCGGTCCAGTGGGCTGTGACTCGTCCTTCAACTACGAACTCCTCAGTACGGACGCGAGATGTAACGGCCCGCGGGCTCGCCGGTGACGACGCCGTCGGCCAGCACCCGGTTACCGCGCACGAAGGTGTCGGTGACCGCGGCGGTCAGCTCGAAGCCCTCGAACGGCGTGTACTCCTGCGTGGATTCGGAATCGGCGGCGCGCACGGTCCAGGCGCGGTCCGGGTCCACGATCGCGATATCGGCGTCGACGCCTTCGGCCAGCCGGCCCTTACCGGGCAGGCCGTAGCGGTCGGCCGGGTTGGTCGCGATCAGCTGGGCGATACGCCGCAGCGACAGTCCGCGCTTGCGGCCCTCGGTGACCAGGCCGGGCAGCAGGTATTCGGTGCCGCCGAAACCGGACTTGGCGGCGAACACATCGTCGCGGTCCTCGCCGAACTTCACTTCGTCCTTGCAGCAGGCGTGGTCGGAGACCACCCAGTCGATATTGCCGGCCAGCAGATGCTCCCACAGCGCCTCGACGTCCTCGCGCGGACGGATGGGCGGATTGACCTTGGCGCCCAGCCCGTTCGCGTTGTCGATATCGGTGAGCAGGTGGCCGATGGTGACCTCGCGCCGGAAGTTCACATGCGGGAACGCCTCGGCCATCTTCATGGCGGCCTTGAGTGCCTTGGCCGAACTCAGGTGCAGGAGGTTGATATTCGGCAGCCCGGTCTCGTCGGCGAGGAAGGAGGCGATGGTCACCGCCAGACCCTCGGAGTGCTGCGGCCGGGACGCGCTGTAGGCCGCCAGCCCGCTGAGGGTGCCCTCCTGCTCGACGATCTTGGTGTAGGCGCTCATGATCTCGGCGGTCTCGCAGTGCAGCGACAGCGAGATGTGCTCGGCCAGTTCGGGGAACTGCTCCCGCGCCTTCTGCACGCCGCGCATCACGAATTCGAAGTGCGCGATGTCGTAGCGCTCGTCCTCGGGGATCATCAGGAAATCGCTCTGCGAGGTGGAGCGCCCGTGCAGTCCGTGGCTGCCGTAGAACATGAAGATCTTGAACGAGGTCACGCCCTGATCCGCGGCCAGCGCGGGGATCTCGCCGATATGTTCCTTCGACATCGGCGCGAGATGGAACGCGTAGTCGATATAGCTGCGGCCCGCGGCGGCATCGAGCACCTCGGGGAAGAAGTCGGCGTAGGGGCCGCCCTTGTTGAGGTAGTACTGCCCGGTGCGCATATAGGTCAGGGCGGTGGTCACCCCGCCCTGCGCGCTGGCGCGGGATTCGGTCTGCGTGTCCTCGTCGAGCGGGTTGTAGATACCCCAGTGCTGATGCGCGTCCACCACGCCGGGAAAGACCAGTTTGCCGGTCGCGTCGACGACCTCGGCGTTCTCGGCGCTCAGATCGGGCCCGATGGCCGCGATCTTGCCGTCCACGACGAGGATATCGGCGGTCTCACCCTCTTCGGGGGCCGTGTTCTCGGTCCGGACGACGGTGCCGTTCTTGATCAGGTAGGTGGTCAATTTCTTCTCCTGGCGAATATCTGGACAGATGTGGATGGTCAGGCGGGGACGGCGCTCGCCACGTGTTCGGCGGCGAGGAAGGCCAGGCCGAGCGCGGTGATGAGACCGTTGCCGGCGAGGTAACCGCCGGCCCCGTGACCGGAGATACCGATGGCCGCGCCGCCCGACGCGTACAGCCCGGGAATCGGTGATCCGGCGGCGAGTACGCGGGCGTGCTCGTCGACGACGAGTCCGCCCTGGGTATGGAACAGAGCCGGGGTGATCGCGATCGCGATATAGGGCTCCGACAGCGGGTGGCGGTCGTCGGTGCGGCCCTGGCGGTCGGGTTCGAGGCCCTCGGCCGCGCGCCGGGCGGCCGCGAGTTCGTCCTCGAGCGCTTCGGGCTGGACGCCGATGAGTTCGGCGAGCCCGCGCGCGGTCGCGGCGCGGATCAGCGAGCCACTGTCGGCGACCGCGCGGAAATCGTCGAATACCGAGCACAGCTGTTCGATGTGCTCGTCGATGACGATCCACCCCGCGCCGCCGGGACGGGCGGCGAGGATGGCGGCGAATTCGGAGTAGCCGGTGGTTTCGGGTGCGAAGCGCCGGCCGGTGCTGTCGACGATCACGCCGCCGTGCACGACGGTGGCCCAGCCGATCAGGGTCTGGCTGCGCGAGGACAGGGCCGCGTGCCCCTGGTAGGCGTCGAGGTATCCGGTATCCGCGCCCAGGTCACGGCCGATGCGTAGCGCGTCGCCCCGGCTGTACTGCCCGCCGTGGTAATGCGCGCCGGCGATTTCCGGCAGCCATTCGCGGACGAGTTCGCTGTCGGCGCCGAAGCCGTTGGTCGCGAGGAGGACGGCGCGGGTGGCGAGTTGTTCGGCGTGCCCGTCGGGGGTGGCGATCTCCACCCCGGACACCCGGCCGTCGGTGGTGTGCACCGCGCGCAGGCTCATCGGGGCGATGAGTTCGATCCGCGGATGGGCCCGGACGCGGTCCACGAGGTGGCGCAGCAGCCGCGACCCGTGCCGGCCCGCGATGGTGTGGCAGCGGTCGGCGCTGTGCCCGGGATAGCGGAAATCGGTGACCAGTTCCAGGTCGAGTTCCTGGGCGTCGGCGAGCCAGGTGACCAGGGCCGCGCTCGACTCGGCCAGGGCACGGGCGACCCGCTCATCGGCGGTGCCGCCGGTCTTGCGGTCGATATCGGCGAGGAAGCGTTGCGGACTGTCCTGCACTCCGGCCGCCTGCTGCCAGCGGGTTCCGGCAGCCGGAATCATCGCGGTGCACATCGAGGTGTTGTTACCGCGCTGGAAGTGCTCGTCGGCATCGATCACGAGCACGCTCGCGCCGAGCTCGGCGGCGCGCAGCGCGGCGACGAGCCCGCCGCCGGCGCCGGCGATGACGAGATCGAAATCCGGACCGTCCACGCTTCCTCCTATCGTGTTCCGGCTAGCGGAACGCAAGAATGTGGTCCCCTGCACTATGCACGTTTGACAATCACGACACAAGTGCCTGTAGAAAGGATTAACGCCGCAGAAACTCGTATCAAGACCATCGGAGGTGTCTGGACAATCGTTTCGCTAAGCGGTACAACTTGTTCAGTTGTTGACTGCCAGCCGACGGGTCGCGCCGCGACGGCCGACCGTGTTGTTGTTGTCCGGACAACCACATGACCCCGCAGAACGGAGCCACGATGGAGTCCTCCAGTGGAGGCACCACATCAGCCGCGCGGGCAGCCGACGTGCTGCTCGAGTTCGGCCGCCGGTCGAGCGCGCTCGGCGTCTCGGAGATCGCCCGATCGACCGGGATGTCGAAAGCGGTGGCCCACCGCATCCTGACGACCTTCGTCGACTGCGGACTGCTGCTCTACGAGCCCTCGACCAGGCGATACCTGCTCGGCCCGGCGGCCGCGACCCTGGGGGCGCGCGCATTGGACGTATCCCCGCTGCGGCGGGCGGCCCGCGAAGCCCTGGTGGACCTGCAACGGGCCACCGGTGAGACCGCGACCGTCACCGGTCGCATACCGGGCGGTCGGGTCTACCTCGACCAGGTCGAGAGTACGCAGGAGATCAAGATGACCGTCGAACTGGGTCGCCGGTTCGAACTGCACAGCGGCTCGTCGGGGCGCATCATCCTGGCGCACCTGTCCGAGGAGGAACAGGACGATCTCCTGTCCCGTCCGCTGCCCCGGCTGACCGGCACCACCATCGTCGACCCCGCGCGATTGCGCGCGGCGCTGCGCGAAGCGCGCGAACGTGGTGTGTGCCGGTCCACCGGGGAACGGCAGGAGGGCGCCGGCTCCATGGCCGCGCCGGTGTTCGGCGCCGACGGCGCGGTGATCGGATCGGTCTCGGTCTGCGGTCCCAGCTACCGGATGACCGCGGAAGCGTGTGACGGGCACGAGGCGGCGCTCGTCGCGGCCGCCCGCCGGGTGTCGCGGGCGATGGGTCATCGTGCTCCGGACGCCACCGCCGATATCCCGGCGGTGAGCACCCCGTGACCCCGCGCAGCTGGCTGTACGTCCCCGGTCATCGCGACGACCGGATCGGCAAGGCGATCGACAGCGGCGCCGACGCCGTGGTGATCGACCTCGAGGACGCGGTCCCGGTCGGCGTCAAGGATCGCGCCCTGGCCAACGCTCTCGACGCAGTGCGAACGGTTTCGCCGGAGAAGCCGATCTGGTTGCGGCTCAACGCCGTCGGGACCGAATGGCTCGACAACGAGACCGCCGCGCTGGCCGCGGCCGGATATCGGCCGTCCGGGGTCCGGTTACCGAAGGCCGACGATCCCGGCGCCGTCGCGGCCACCGCCGAGCGGCTCGGCTGCGCTGTGCACGCCATCATCGAATCGGCCGCCGGACTGCTCGCGGCGCCGCAGATCGCGCGCTGCCATCCGCGGGTCACCGGAATCGCGCTGGGCGAAGCGGATCTGGCCGCCGATATGCGCACCGAGGCCGGCGGCCTGGAATGGGCGCGCGGCTGGCTCGTCACCGCCGCGCGGGCCGCCGGGCTGGCCTCCCCGGTGCAGAGTGTCTGGACCGCGGTCGACGACCCGGAAGGTCTGGCCCGCACCTCCCGTACCGGGCGCGCCCAGGGCTTCTTCGGGCGTTCCGTCATCCACCCGAATCAGATCGACATCGTCAATCAGGCCTACACACCGTCACCGGAAGAACAGGACCGTGCCCAGCGGATCGTGGACCTCGCCGCCGCCGCACTGGCGGCCGGTGAATCCGCGGTACTCGACGAGTCCGGCAGGTTCATCGATCCCGCCGTCGTCGCGAACGCCCGCGTGGTCCTGGACCGGGCACAGGCCACCGCACTACGAGGAGTGAGAGCATGACCGAAACCACCGTCGCCGCGTCGCCCGACGCGTTACTGAACGCCGTGCTGGGCAGCGATCTCGATATCGTCGAGCTCGGGCACCCCTACACCACCGGTATGCCCTGCTCACCCAACCACCCCGGTTTCCGGATGACCCTCATCCGCCGGCACGGCGATATGGTCCGCCCGGACGGCGGTTCGGCCTCCAACGAGATCATCGTGACCGGCGGGCACGTCGGCACCCATGTCGACGCGCTCTCCCATGTCAGTCACTGCGGCAAACTGCACGGCGATATCGACGCCGAGGAAGCGCAGCGCGGTGGCCGGCACGCCTCGCACGGCGCCGAGAACATCCCGTTCATGCTGCGGCGCGGGCTGCTGCTGGATGTGCCCAAGGTACGCGGTGTCGAGGCCCTCGAAGCGGGCCGCGCGATCACCGAACAGGATCTTCGCGATGCCGCCGACGCCGCCGGGGTGACCCCGCGCCGTGGCGATGTGGTGCTCATCCGCACCGGCTGGGCCCGCCATTTCGACGACGCCCAGCGCTACCTGGGCCAGCAGGACGGTGTCCCGGGCGCCGATGTGAGCGCCGGGCAGTGGCTGGCGGACGCGGGCATCGTGGCGGCGGGGGCGGATACCACCGCGTTCGAGCACATCCCGGCCGGTAAAGGCCACAGCGTCCTGCCGGTGCATCGGGTGCTACTGGTGGAGAACGGTATCCACATCATCGAGCACCTGAACCTGGAAGCCGCCTCCGAACGCGGCCTCACCGAATTCACCTTCGTCATGGCGCCGCTGCGTATCACCGGCGGCACCGGTTCGCCCGTTCGTCCCGTCGCGGTGGTGGCCGCGTGAACGCCACCGCCACCCGCCACGACCTGGAAGGCACGGTCGTCGGCCGCCTGGCCGCCCTCGCCGGCCGCATCCGCGCCGAGGGACTGCCCGCCGACCTCCGTAAGGATGTGTCCCGCCGCGTCCTCGACGTCCTCGGCAACTCCCTCGCCGCCCAGGGCCAGCCGTCCGCGCGCGCGGTGACCGCGGTGGCGCGCGAATGGTCCGGCGCCCCCGCCGCCACCGGAATCGGTACCGGCGAACGTTTCCCGGCCGCGACCGCCGCCCTGGTCAACGGCACCCTCGCGCATTCGATGGACTCCGACGACACCCACCTCCCGTCGGTTCTGCATCCCTCGGCGTCGGTGATTCCGGCCGCGCTGGCGGTCGGGGAGGCGACCGGCGCGTCCGGCGCCGCCGTCCTGGACGCCGCCGGCGTGGGCATCGAGGTCGCCGTCCGCCTGGGCATGGGCGGCTACGACGAGGAACTCGGCAACTCCGAATTCTTCGAACGCGGCCAGCACGCCACCTCCATCTGCGGAGCGGTCGGCTCCGCCGCCGCGGCCGCGATGCTGTACGGCCTCGACCCCGAAGGTATCGCCGACGCGATGGGTATCGCGGCCAGCTTCGGCGCGGGCCTGCTCGAGGCCAACCGCACCGGCGGCACCGTCAAACGGGCGCACTGCGGCTGGGCCGCGCACTCCGGTGTCACCGCCGCACAGTTCGCCAAGCACGGGCTCACCGGTCCGCCCACGGTGATCGAAGGCCGGTTCGGTTTCCTGCAGGCGTTCTGCGGCGACCGCGCCGACGTCGCGAAGGTGGTCGACCGCCTGGGTGAGCACTGGGAACTCCCCGGCATCTTCTTCAAGCCCTACCCCTGCAACCACTTCACCCACGCCGGTATCGACGCCGCCCGCGCCCTGCGCGCCGACGGCCTCGACCCGGCCGAGATCACGGAAATCGACCTCGGCGTGCCGAAACCGGTGCTGCGCACCATCGCCGAACCGCCCGCCGCCAAAGCCGCCCCCGAATCCGGATACCACGCGGCCTTCTCGGGTCCGTTCACCGTGGCCCGGGCCTTGCTCGGCGGGTCGGGCCTCGGGGTGGGGCACGCCGATTTCACCGATGAGGCGGCGAAGGACCCGCGCACCCTGGAACTCGCCCGCCTGGTCACCAGCCACGGCGACGACCGCTGCGATGAGCTCTACCCGCACCAGTTCCCGGCGGTCCTGCGCGTCCGCACCCGCGACGGCGTCTGGCACGAAGCCCGTATCGACCACAACCGCGGCGGCCCCGCCAACCCCCTCTCCGACGCCGAACTCACCCAGAAGTTCGACCTCAACGTCGAGAACCGGCTGTCACCGGAGGCCGCCCGCACGGTCGCCGGCCACGCCCTCGCCCTCCCCGCGGCCACGTCCCTCGACACCCTGATGGAGGCGGTCCGCGGCGTGCGGTAGTCGTCCCCGGGCCGGGGTCTCCCAACCTCGGCCCGGCGCGGCACCCCGACCGGAATCACCATCGGACCTGCTGCTTTCGGGCCAGAACAAGGCCCAGAAAATGACAGCGAGCGGAATCCCGGCCGCCACCGCCAGGCCGAGCGTGATCACCGCGAAACCCCGGCCGAACGCCACCGCGCGAATGACAACCGGGGCACAACTATTTCCACGTCGGCGACATCCATCACCCGGTTCAATTCGATCGGACCGAGCTGTTCCGGCGCGGGCAGAATGACCACCTCCGCCCCGGCATTCCGAACCTGCTCGGAGACCGGCAGCACGGAACACTCATCGGGCCACACCACGCGATACCCGAGACGCTTCGCGAGCCGGAGCACTTGCGCCCGATCCCATTCGGGCGAGGTGCTGATGTCGTAATCGATCCATCCGAGTGCGGTCGGCTCCATCGCATCCCCCGATTTCTTCGCTCTGACTACGGCCTGGCAGGCATCCGGCGCCGGGGACCTCACCGCGACCTCGCCGGTAACCCGGATAGTTCATCGGCGGACCGCGCCCGGCGCCGGATGCTGCCTCGGACGGTAAGGACCAGGTGGCGACCGCCGCTATGGAAGTGCCAAGAAGTGCCAGATCTATTGCAACCCATGCGTTCTAACTGGGAGTGTTGGTCGCAACCGGCGCACTCGACAGCAAGGGGCTCTCCGATGCATGTCCGTTTCATAGGTGGTCCGACAGGGGGCCAAGGATCTCCTCGCCTCTACGCGACCGACCGCGGTACATTCGCGGTCCAGGGCTGGAGAACCGATAGAGACGACCGAATCGAAATACCGCACAGACTCTTGGTCCACGCCGAGCCGGGCACATGCCTCGCCGGGCTCCAGGACACCGGACACGGGACCTTCCTGTTACGAGGTACTCCCGTGACGGATCCGGAAGCGCTGGCCATCATGAGGATTCCCGGCCATGAAACCGCGGTCGAAGTCCCGATCGCCGAGGAGGTGACCCCGGATGCGCCAGGTTCTCGGGGGTGAGCCGTTCGATCGGCTGCTCGACGAGGCGAAATCGTCTGCTTTCCATCTCGAGACCAGTGATGACTATCTCGCCGAAACCGAGTCGGATTCTCTGCGCCGCTGGCGCGAGGACGAAACCGGCGACCCGGGCGGCCCCTGGTTCGATTCTTGGACCGATCAGGTTCGCCGGATGACCAACCGTGGAGTGACGCTCCACCGCGCTCGCATCGTCTCTGAACCACACACCCTCTACACCCGGTATCTACTTGCACTCGCCCGGCACAACACTGCCGCGGGTGAGCAGGTGTGGTACCTCCCTCGCCAGGACGCATCGGCGGCCGATGCGGCGAGCGAGGATTTTTGGCTCCTCGACAACCGTGTGGTGTCGTTCAGTTTGTTCGATGATCGCGGGTACTGGATCGGCGGATCGGTCACCGAGGATCCCGTGCTGGTGAACAACGCGATGGAAATTCGAGATCGAGTGTTGGCCGCAGCCGTCCGGTACGACATATATCGGGACCGGCATAACG
The DNA here is from genome assembly GCF_040638875.1 of Nocardia sp. NPDC024068. Classification (NCBI taxonomy): domain Bacteria; kingdom Bacillati; phylum Actinomycetota; class Actinomycetes; order Mycobacteriales; family Nocardiaceae; genus Nocardia; species Nocardia sp. NPDC024068. Next base: position 34,117 of record NZ_JBEZYU010000047.1, read on the forward strand.
CGTGAGTGATGTTCTACGGCTCAGGCAAGGACTGGGTGCGCGTCTGCGCGAGCTTCGCAAGGACGCGCGCCTCGACGGCCGCCAGTTTTCGACTGCCGCTGGGTGGCACTGGTCGAAAACGTCGCGAATCGAGACAGGTAAGCGCTCCCCGTCGGAGGCCGATATCGCCGTATGGTGCGAGGTTTGCGACGCGTCCCTCGCGTTGCCGGACCTTGTCGCTGCCCTGCGGAATGTCGAGGCCCAGTGGACGGAATGGAAGCGCATCGCCGCGTCCGGGCACGCGCGCAGGCAGCGACGATCGGTCGAAATCGAGGGGAACGCGAGACTGCAGCGCGTGTATGCGCCGGTGGTGTTGCCCGGTCTCTTGCAGACCGAGGCCTACGCCCGCGCGGTTCTCACGCAGTGCATCCGGTTTCTCGCCACACCCGATGATATCGATCAGGCGGTGGCCGCCCGCATGCAGAGGCAACAGGTATTGCGGCGGGAACGGCACCGGTTTGTGTTACTGGCGGACGAGGCAGCGCTGTACAAGACCGTCGGCGACGACACGGTGATGGCCGGCCAGCTGCGCCACCTGCTCGCGACCGCGTTCGACAACCCGCGGTTGATATTCGGGGTCGTGCCTCTGACGGCCCCCTTCACCTACATCACGACGTCGTTCGACCTCCTCGATAACCGTATGGCGCTCATCGAGACCATCAGTGCAGAACTGACTGTGGTCACGGTCTCCGAACTGGCGCTTTACGAGAAGGCATGGAAAGCGCTGAGCGCACAGGCGAAGTACGGCGACGCGGCGCGCAATGCCATCGAATCCGCCCTCGCAGTACGCGAGCTCCGGTGACTGCCCTCAGGCCGGGCGCGTCCAGCGCCAGGCGAATTCGTTCGGTTCGGGAGGTGGGCCGGGGAGTTCGCCGTCGGCGGACAGCCCGGCTATCAGCAGCGCCAGGATGCGGCGGCGAAGCTGCGTGGTCCGTTCCGGATCCGGCAGGGTGATCGCCGCGCACGATTCGAGGACGAGGCCGATGTCGTGGGCATTGATGTCCGGGCGGAGCCGGCCGCGGGTATGTGCGCGCCGCACCAGTTCCGCGGTGACCTCACCCGCATGCGTGACCTCGGGGAGGATCGACTCGTCGGTGGTGAACGTGCCTGCCAGATGCACGGTCAGCGAGTGCACATCGGTGTCGACGACGCGTTGCAGGAACCCGACGAGTCCGTCCCATCCGTCTGAGTCTTCCAGTGCCGCATCGGCTTCCGCGTTGTAGCGCCGTAACCCCTCGTGGCAGAGGGTGCGCAACAGGGCCTCCTTGCTCGGGTAGCGGCGATACAGCGCGCTGATGCCCACGCCGGCGCGTTCCGCGACGGCGGCGATCGGCGCGGAAGCGTCGGCGAGAAAAACCGCGCGGGCGGCCTCCAGGATGATCCCGTCGTTCTGGGCGGCCTGCGCCTTCCGCCCGGGCAGCCCCTTGCGTACCGGGGTTTCGGATGTCTTCGGCATGGCCTCAGGCTAGCACTTGAAACGGAATGATCCGTTCTGATATGTTCAAACAGAACGAAACATTCCGTTCCCAAAGGAGAATATCGTGATTGTCATTCGCCCCTTCGCCATCGACGTCCCGCAGGCTCAGCTCGACGATCTGGCCGACCGTCTGCGTCGCGCGATCTGGCCGAACGAGTTGGATGGCGTCGGCGATACCTACGGCGTTCCCAACGACCGGGTGCGCGGGCTGGCCGAATACTGGCTGGAAAAGTTCGACTGGCGGGCGCTGGAGGCGAAGCTGAATGCCTACCCGCAGTTCGTCACCGAGATCGACGGCGAAGATATCCACTTCCTGCACATCGAGTCCTCGCGGGCGGATGCCCTGCCGGTGATCCTCAGTCACGGCTGGCCCGGCTCGATCCTGGAGTATCTCGAGGTGATCGCGCCGCTCACCGAGCCGGAGTCGGCGGATGATCCCGCTTTCCACCTGGTCATTCCGTCGCTGCCGGGATTCGGATTCTCCGGGCCGACCCGCAGTACCGGATGGGGTTGCGATCGCACCGCCAAGGCGTGGGTGGAGCTGATGGGCCGGTTGGGCTACGAGCGCTACGGTGCCATCGGGAACGACGGCGGCTCGATGATCTCCCCCGAGGTCGGCCGGATCGACCCCGAGCATGTGGTGGGAGTGCATGTGACCCAGCTGTTCTCGTTCCCGTCCGGTGATCCGTCGGAGTTCGAGGGCATGTCCGAGGCGGATCAGGCGGCGCTGGCGCATCTGCAGTGGTTCCACGAGAACAAGATGGCGTTCAACACCCTGCACAGTCAGCAGCCGCAGACCTTGGCCTTCGCGCTCAGCGACTCCCCGCTCGGCCTGCTCGGCTGGAACGCGCAGTTGTTCGGCGAGAATCTGGACGAGGACTTCGTGATCGGCAATGTGGCGCTGTACTGGCTGACCGGCACCGCCGGTTCGTCCATCCGTTTCTACTACGAAGACGCGCACGCCACGTCGCGTCCGACCGGCCCGACCACCACGCCGACCGCGCTGGCGATGTTCAAGGGCGACTTCCAGTCGATCCGCCGGTTCGCCGAGCGCGATCACAGCAATATCGTCAGCTGGAACTCCTACGACGTCGGCGCGGCCCAGGGCGGCTCCAACGACGCGGCTGGCCACTACGCGGCACATGAGGCACCCGCGGTGCTCGTCGCCGATATCCGGAACTTCTTCGCCGGGCTCGGCTGAGCCGCCACACTCCCCGCGGCCCGGTTCCGAGATCGTCGCACCGGTAAGGCGACGCGGAGCCGGCCGCGCGACCCTCGAACAGGGTTGGCGGGCCTGCCCCGAACGATCCACGTACGGGGCAGCGGGGCGGCTCAGCGGTCGAGGAATTCCAGTAGGTCGGCGTTGAAGCGGTCCTTGTCGCCGGGGACCAGGGCGATCCCGTGCGATCCGCCCTCGTAGACCTTCAGGGTGGCGTCGGCGATCTGTTGCGCGGATTTGCGGCCGGTGGCGTCGATGGGGACCACCTGGTCATCGTCGCCGTGCACGATCAGGGTGGGGATATCGAATTTCTTCAGGTCCTCGGTGAAATCGGTGTACGCGAAGGCGTCGACGCATTTCACCCCGGCCTGAATGCTTTCCTGCATGGCCATGAACCAGAACGCGTCACGGTTTCCCCGGGTCGCCTTGGTGCCCGGGCGGTTCGCGCTGAAGAAGCCTTCGGAAGTGTCCTTCCAGAATTGTGAACGTTCGGTGAGGATGCCGGATTTGATTTCGTCGAATACTTTCTCCGGCACACCTTCCGGGTTGCCGTCGTTCTTGATCATCAGCGGCGGAATCGCGGAAAGCAGCACCGCCGACTGCACCCGCCCGGTGCCGTGCCGGCCGATGTAGCGGGCGAGTTCGCCGCCGCCCATGCTGTGCGCCACCAGTGTCACGTCGCGGAGATCGAGGGCTGTGATCAGGTCGTTCAGATCGTCGGCGAAGGTGTCGAAGTCGTAGCCGTTCCACGGCTGGTCCGAACGCCCGTGGCCGCGGCGGTCGTGCGCGATACCCCGGTACCCGTGGTCGGCGACGAATTTCATCTGGTCTTCCCAGGCATCCGCGTTGAGCGGCCAGCCGTGGATGAATACGACCGGGCGGCCGGTGCCCCAATCCTTGTAGAAGATGTTCACGTTGTCGCGAGTCGGGCACACAGGCATGAGCGGGAAGCCTCCTTCTGTGCGTGTTCGCCGACCCGCGGCAGGTCGTGACAACGAGACGCGCCGCTCGAAATGCTACCGACGGATAGGCCCGGGAAAAGGGGTGTATTCATCTGTTACGGAATCCATGCACGACCGGAATTCCGGGTCTCCGGGTATTCCCGCGCCGGGCACTGCCGGTGCCGTTTCCACCGGGCCGCCCGGGCCGTGCGGCGGTAGCCTCGGACCCGGGAGACAACCCGACGACGAGGAGTCAAGTAGATGAGCCGACCGGTTCGGATCGGAATCCAACTCCAGCCCCAGCACGCACCCGACTACGGGCTCATCCGCGACGCGGTGTTGCGGGCCGAGGACGCGGGCGTGGACATCGTGTTCAACTGGGACCACTTCTATCCGCTGTACGGGGACCCCGACGGTGCGCACTTCGAATGCTGGACCATGCTGGGCGCCTTCGCCGAGCAGACCGAACGGGTGGAGATCGGCGCGCTGGTGACAGGCGGCGGCTACCGCAACCCGGACCTGCTGGCCGATATGGCCCGCACCGTGGACCAGATCAGTGGTGGCCGGTTGATCCTGGGCATCGGGTCGGGCTGGTTCGAACGCGACTACGACGAGTACGGCTACGACTTCGGCACCGCGGGAAGCCGGCTGGATCTGCTGAAGGAGTACCTGCCCCGGATCACCGGCCGGCTCGCGAAGCTCAACCCGCAGCCGGTGCGCGATATCCCGATCCTCATCGGCGGCGGCGGGGAGAAGAAGACGCTGCGGCTGGTGGCCGAATACGCCGATATCTGGCACAGCTTCGGCGAACTCGACGTGTTCACCCATAAGAGCCAGGTGCTCGAGGAGCACTGTGCCCGGGTGGGCACCGAATCGAAGAAGATCGAACGGTCCGTGGCCTGGCCCGGCGCGGAGGCGGCGCCCGCCTATCTCGCCGCCGGGTCGACGTTGTTCACCGTGGGTATCAACGGTCCGGACTACGACCTGACCCAGGTGCGCGAGGCGCTCGCCTGGCGGGACAAAATCAATCCGGAGCCGGTCAGCGGTATCGCCTGAGCGCGGGTGTGCGTACGACCACGGTCGTACGCACACCTCGTCGCCCGGCGGTCCGAGGCGCCCACCTGTTGAGAAGCGCGGCGGGACTATCCGGACGTCAGGAGCCCGCCGGTAACCGAGCGCGGCAGCGCATTCGGAGGCCGGGCACCCGCCGCTGACAAACGCGGCGAGCTCATCCGGATGTCAGGCGCCCGCGCCGCCCGGCAGATGCCAGCCCTTCCGGAACACGGGGGCCTCTCCGGCCGTCGCGGCGCGGCACCAGGCAGCCAGCTCCCGTGCGACATCGTGACGGGCGAGCGCCGACGTATCGATCACGCTCATCGCCCACCGGTCCGCGATATCACCGCGTCCCACCCACCGCTGCCAGCGCATCTCCGGCCACGCATCGGTGGTGACGGCCTCGGGCACGTAGGTGGGATCGGAGGCGTGCCGCCGCAACCATTCGGCGAACGTGAGATGACGCGGCAACAGTTCCGCCGGATCCCGGCGGGCCCGCAGCCGCGCGGTCAGTGCCTCCTCGTTCGCATCGAGCAGGCAGACGGCGATATCGATCAGATCGGCGGACGGCGCCGCGAGTGCCTCACCGGCGGGGACCGGGTCACCGGCGAACAGCAGATGCCGCCCCGCCCGATCCAATTCGACGGCTTTCCGGACGGCCACCTCGACCTGTCGCTGTCGCCATTCGATCGTCGGGACAGCGGGGATGGGACCGAGGGTGAACAGTTCCGCCGTGTCGACGGTATCGCCCAGCAGTGGGGCGGCGGCGACGCGGGCGGTGGATTTCCCGACGCAGGAAGCGCCGGATACGAGCAACAGCATGGAGTTCCTTCTTCACGTTTCGCGGACGACGAATCGCCTCCGGCGCACTCACACCGGAGGGTGGGTCACCGACCCGAGCCGCGCTGGTTCGCGGCCGGGTCGCTATCCGAGACGGAAGAAGAACTGCTGCATCACGACGCCGACGTTAGATTGTCGGCCGCGGCCGGGTCCACCGAATTAGGCCGGGGACAGGGCAGGCGGCCACTGTGGGTTATCGGGCGCGCGCCGTGCCGACTCTCGATGCGGCTGTGTCGAGGCCAGAGGTAGATCGGACGGTGCGGACACGACGATGAGGGCGGACACGGAGTCCGCCCTCATCGTGTTCCGGTGACCGGCCGAGCGTGCCGGGCCCGGGGTCAGCGAGTGGCCTGCGCCTTCGGGGCCCACTGGGTGGTGCCGGGGGCGGCGGTCAGGGTGTTCACCAGATCCACGGCGGAGATGACCAGTGCGGGTCCGCCGACGACGATCGTGCCGATGATGCCGCCGAGGGTGGCACCGGTGATCACTGTCGCGGGAGAAAACACAACACCCGTACCGATACCGATGGCCAGCCCGGCCAGTGCGCCGATGGCGGTACCCACGAACCCGCCGATGGCCGTGGCGAGCCCGAACTGGGAGGCGAAGTTGTTCTGGGCCGAAAGGTTTTCCTGCGGAGAGGCGATCGGCTGCAGTGTCGGGCGGGCGTGCTCGACGTCCTTGACCGCGGTCAGTTCCAGCACCCGGCCCTCGTCGCGAACCGCGTGCGGGAGCGGGTATTCGGTGGTGCCCTCGCGTAAGAACAGAGGCAGCGTGACCACCGTGGCACCGGATTTGTCCAGGACGTCGACGGTTTCGTCGCGCAGCGCGAAGGTGCCGTTGGTAAGGGTGGTGACCACGTTCTTGCCGACGAGTTCGGTGCGGTAACCGATATCGGGCGTGGCGGGTTCTGCGTGCACGACTCCCGCGCCTACCGCGGCGGTGGCCAGCATGGGTGCCAGGACGGCGGCGATCTTGCGGATCTTCATGAGGTCCTCGTGTCCGATCTACGTGGCTGGGTTGCCAGATTGGGTTCCAGTCAGAACAAGCGCGCAGTGTGGTTCGCCGGGCCAAGAGAGGCTGTCCCGGTGGGACGAACAACATGACGTTACGTGGCTGGAACATGAAACGACACCGAATTTCGAGAATTTATTCCGAATCCGGTTTAAAGGTCGGATGATTCGGGCATGCTGTTAGGTTGCGTACTGATAGGTATGACGATCTGCCATCGGGCAAATTCCGCGCCACATCGGTCGGCGCGCAGCGGTCTCGCTACTACCCGGTGGTAACGCTCGGTGGTTCGGACGTACTCCCGCAATCCGCTGTGGGAAGCGGATGTCCCGGGTACTCGATCCAACTGTCCCGTACCCGGGCCGCGTGGTGAATAAACAGCTAACTGCAATCATGCGCACTTGGTGATGTAATGGAGGAGCGTAGTTCCACCCGACCGGTTCGAGGAAAGAAGGGACACCGATGACGACGGCACACGCTCAGCACACCGATCACGGCCATGTGCACGGCCCGGACTGCGGCCACGTCGCGGTACCGCACGGTGATCACGTCGACTACGTCCACGACGGCCATCTGCACCGCGCGCACGGCGACCATTTCGACGAATGCGAAACCCAGGGGCACCACGAGCACGGCGCCCACGAGCATGTGCACGGAGAAGGTTGCGGTCACGTGGCCGTACCGCATGGTGATCACGTCGACTACGTCCACGACGGTCACCGCCACGCCGCCCACGACGGCCACTACGACGACCACTGACGTAACTGCCGCCGTGGCCGGCGATGTACCCACCGGGGCTGCGGCGGCGGGGCGGCAAGCTCGTCGGCGGTGCCGGCCCGCCGGTCAGCGGGGGCGCAGCACGATTTCGGTGGGATGGCCGTCCACGGGCGTATCGACCGCGGTGCGAACCGCCCGGGCGACCGTTTCCGGCCGCAGGAACTGCTCCGGGTCGTAGGGCCGGTTCTCCCCGGCCACGATCGCGCGCTGCATATCGGTATCGATACGGCCCGGATGGATCGAGGTGACCCGGATCGAGGGCTCCTCCAGGCGCAGCGCGTCACCGAAGGCGCGCAGACCGAACTTGCTCGCCGCATAGGAGGCCCACCCGGCGTTGGCGCGCAGGCCCGCCCCCGAATTGATCAGCACCACATGCCCGCCCGCCGCGCGCAACGCGGGCAACAGCAGCCGGGTCAGCTCCACAACGGCGATCAGATTGGCCTCGAGCGTTTCGCGCCACTGCCGCACCGAGGATTCGGCGATCGTGCCGAGATCGGCGATACCGGCGTTGTGCACCAGCACGTCGAGCCGTTCGATCGGCGCGGTCGCGGCGGCCACCGCGGCATAGTCGGTGAGATCCACCGGCCAGGCGGTGGCATCGGGGAGTTCCCGCCGTATCGGTTCCAGGCCCGCCGCGGTCCGGCCGCCCAGCAGCAGGGCGTGATCGGGCGCGAGTTCGTGGGCGATGGCCGCGCCCAGGCCCCGGCCGCCGCCGGTCACCAGCGCTACGGGTCGTGCGGCGGTCTCCGTATCGTGCGGCACGCTCATATCGCCCTCCTGCTCGTCTTCCGCGGTCCGGTCGCCGGCCCCGCGCCGGGTGTGCTGCCCGGGGCGGCGCACCGGTAGTGCGTATCACATCCGCGCCGATCACCCCCGTCTCCGGTGCCGGCCGCGGCCCGATCGCGTAGCGCGCCCGCAATATCGCGCACACCGAAGCGAAACCGTGACTCGGTAGATATTGCGATCACTCTCCCCGAACCGGGCGAGAGTCCGGTCCCAACCCGCAAGATATAGAGATGGCACACCCAGGTTTCACTCCCACGCAGCTCGCCGCCCGAGCGGCCTATCTCCTGCGCGGCAACGATTTGGGAACCATGACCAGCGCCGCGCCGCGCTTGTACCCGCATATGTGGAGCTGGGACGCGGCCTTCGTCGCGGTCGGGCTGGCGCCGCTGAGCGTGGAACGCGCGGTGATCGAACTCGACACCCTGCTCTCGGCGCAATGGAAGAACGGGATGATCCCCCATATCGTCTTCGCCAACGGTGTGGACGGATACTTCCCCGGCCCGGCCCGCTGGGAATGCCGGCTGCTGGCGGCCGCGGCGCCGGACGGGCCCGATACCTCCGGAATCACCCAGCCGCCGGTCCACGCCATCGCGGTGCAGCGCATCCTCGACCATTCCCGCCGGCACGGCCGCACCACCCGCGCGGTGGCCGAGGAATTCCTCAACCGCCGCTGGTCGGATCTGGTGCGCTGGCATCGCTGGCTGGCCCACGCCCGCGACCCCCTGAACAACGGGCGGATCACCCTCTACCACGGCTGGGAATCCGGGATGGACAACTCGCCCCGCTGGGACCGCGCCTACGCGAACGTGGTGCCCGGCGCGGACCTGCCCGCCTACCACCGCGAAGACGTCCTGGTCATCGACGACCCGTCGCAGCGCCCCACCGACCGCGAATACGACCGGTACCTGTGGCTCGTCGAGCAGATGCGGCGCGCCCGCTACGACGACGCCGAGCTGAGCGCCGTGATGGGGTTCGCGGTGGAGGACGTCTTCGTCACCGCGATCTTCGCGATGGCCTGCGAAGTCCTCGGGCAGATCGGTGAGGAGCACCACCAGCCCAAGGCCGACACCCGGGAGCTGTTCGGCTGGGCCGAGCGGTTCCGCTCGGGGGTCATCGCCACCACCGACGCCCGCACCGGCGCCGCCCGCGACTACGACACCCGGGCCCAGCGCTGGATCAACACCGAAACACTGGCCATGTTCGCGCCGCTCATCAGCGGCGGGCTACCCCGGGCCACCGAACGCAACCTGCTGCGGCTGTTCGAAGGGCCCAGATTCTGCGGACACCCGGACCTGCGCTACGCGCTACCACCCTCCACCTCGCCGGTATCGAAGGATTTCCGATCCCGCGAATACTGGCGCGGACCGGTATGGCCGGTGATGAGCTGGCTGTTCTCCTGGGTGTTCGCCCACCGCGGCTGGGCCGAACGCTCCTTCTTGCTGCGGGCCGAGGCGCTGCGGCAGGCCAGCGACGGCAGCTTCGCGGAATACTACGAACCGTTCACCGGGGAACCGCTGGGCAGTATGCAGCAGTCGTGGACGGCGGCCTCGGTCCTGGACTGGCTGGGCTGACCTGCGCTCAGCCGGCGGCCGGAGCGCAGGTGTCCTTCAGCGAACACCCGCCGCACGATCCACCGCAGCCGCCGGTCTCCGGGGCGGGCGCGATGGCCTCCGCGGCCCGGGCGCCCGCATTGGCGCCCGCGCCGAGCGTGAACAGGGCGACGACCAGCGCCCCCACCGCCACCAGCACCGCGGTGAACCCACCCGCCGCCATCACGACCAGTCCACCCGCGGCCAGCAGCGCGGCGGAGACGATCGAGGTGGGAGCGGCCACCCGGTTGGCGGTACGGAACGCGGTCTCGTCGCGAAGCGCGGCCTCGGTATGTACACCGATGTACCGGTTACCGGGCAGCCGGCCGAACAGCCCCAGCACCCCCGTCGTCAGGGCAACGAGCGCCAGGACGAACAGCAGAATCGCGACAACAAACACCAGGTCAGAATACAGGGTCTGATGGCGGCGCCTTCGTCGCCGCGGGGTTCGGCCCTCTTGGCGTCTGCTGTCAGCCCTCGAGACTCGCGGCTGCGCCGCCTCGCTTCGAGGGCCGCGGGTCTGGCCGA
>NZ_JBEZYU010000048.1:0-43856 GCF_040638875.1 Nocardia sp. NPDC024068
CCGGACCAGGTGGCATCCTGGCTGCACGATGCCGGATTCGTGGTCGAGGCCCAGATGCTGCTCGACCCGGATGCGAAAGCTCAGCAAGCGATTCTGTTCGCACGCAGTAAGTCCTAACCGCGGGGTCCCCGACGTACACGGCCCGGCGGGAAGCGTGGACCTGGGGTACGCATGTCACCGACCAACGCGACGCCGAACCGCATCGCCCCCACTGGCGCGCCGCCCCTTCGGCGCCGCGGTCACCGGCCGACCCGACGCCCCGCCCGCGCAGTCGCCCCAGGAGCCGGCATGGAATCCCGGCGTCACCCACAGCGAGCCAGAAATACGCCCTGCACGTGTGGACCGGCTGGGTGTGGTGGGTGATCAGCTGGCACACCGGACGCCAATGGGCGGGCATCACCGCCGACAAGCTGCGGATCGGAGTCGAGGGCGCCCCTACTCCTTCGGCTACCTCGCCGGACCGCACTACCCGCGAGCCTGGGACCGCGACTGGCCCCAGGCCGGACGATCCTGCGCGGACCTGATCCCGGACATGACGACCACCGAATGGCTCGACCGCGAGCACACGAACCGGGCCCTGGGGTAACGCCGGGACCGGTCAGAACAGGGTGTCGCGCACCCGCAGCGGCCGGTAGCCCGTCGGGTCGAGGGCGGCGAGTTCGGCGTCGATGTCGACTTCGATCGCGCCGAAGAAGTTGATGTTGGCGCTGTGCGCGGGGCTGATGTGGGCCAGGACCTCGTCGTCGATTCGCTGTCCGGCCCGGCGCATCTGCTCGACCGCGAGGCCGTAGTACTCGGTGGTCCAGGCGATCACGGCGTTGGTGGCCAGGGTCAGACACCACGCCTGCTCGGTCTGGTCGGCGAGCTGGCGGGCGCGGATCGTGCCCTCGTGGGCGTAGAGCAGGTCGCGGCGCAGCGCGTGCAGGGATTCGCCCTTGTTGAGCTGGCGGGCGATCTTGCGCCGGTAGTCCGGCTCGGCGAGGTACTGGGCGGCGTAGATCGTGCGCCGCAGCGCCCCGTACTCCTTCAGGGCCGCTGCCAGGGTGTTCTGGCGACTCGACGCCGAGAGCTTGCCGACGAGCAGGGAGGCGGCGGCGTGCCCGAACTTCAGCGAACCGGCCAACCTGAGCAGATCGTCCCAGTGCCCGGCGATCAGATCCAGGTTGGCCTTGCGGGTCATCAACGGGCCCGCGTGCGGGAACCGGGCCTCGGCGCCCGCGCGCGGACCCGGCCGGTAGAGGGTGATGCGGCCCAGGTCCCGGATCCGGGGCGAGAGCTGCATGCCGAGCAGGTCGAACAGGCCGAAGTTGACCAGGGTGACTCCGTGGGTGTCGGTGGCGTGCTCGGTGATCGGCAGATCGGTGGCGTTGCCCAGGATCTCGTCGAGCACGTAGTGAGCTTCGCGGCGGGTAGCGACGATGATCTTGGTGCCGTAGGTGGCGTGGGTGTCGGTGACGTGGGTGTAGGTCGACAGGCCCTCGTTCGCGAAGTAGCGGCTCATCGGCCGCGCGGTCGTGGACTTCCCGCGTGTCGGGAAGCGCTGCCCATCGCTCGACGACAGCGTCCCGGTGCCGAACACCGGAGTCAGCGGGAGCCGCTGGTGGTAGCCGATGATCACCAGGTTGGCCGCGCGCAGGGTCTCCTCGCGCATATACCATTCGTCGGTCCAGGACAGGATGTCGTAGGAGATGCCGCAGGCCTCGGCCATCCGGGTCAGCCCGAGGTTGGTCGAGTGCGCCAGCAGCACCGCGATCAGGTTGCGTTTCAGCTCCGGGCTGCGGGTGGCCTGGCCGCCGGCGTGGGTGAAGCAGTCCAGGTAGCCGGTGCGTTTGTCCAGCTCGATCAGCAGCGACACGATCGGCGCGAACGGCAGCATCTCGGTCAGCTCCGCCTTGAGTGCGACCGCCTCGGCCGGAACGTCCTCGGCGGTCAGTGGGGAAATGACCAGCTCCCCGGACTCACCGTCCAGCCGCACCGGGCCCTCACCCTCGGCGAGCACCGCTTCGAGTTCACCGACCGCGGTGTGCAGCTCGTCGATGACGGCGGCCAGGGCGACGCCGGGGTCGGCCGGGCGCCCGACCAGACGGCAGAACTCACTGCGCTGTGGTTCCCACTGCTCGGGTGTGAGCAGGTAGGCGGCCGGGTCGGCGTAGCGGCGCGAGCCAGGCACGTACACGTCCCCGCTGCGCAGCCCGTCGCGCAGCCCGAGCAGCACGCACAGCTCCCAGTAGTGCCGGTAGGCGGTGGTGCTGCCGGACTTGCGGGCAGCGTCGAGGTAGCCGCGCCACTTCGCGGGCACGAAGCCGGTCGGGGCCTCGTCGAAGACCTTCCGGCGCCCGGTGGCGTTGAGTTCGCGCAGCATCGCCACCGCGATCAGCAGCTCGGCCGCGGCGGTGCCGCCAGCGAAACCAACCGTCGACAGCACCGCGGGCGTGAACTGGCGCAGGTAGTTGTAGGAGGAGTCCAGCGCGGCCAGATGCCCGTGATCACGCGGCAACCGGGGTTTGGCCTGAGCGATCGCCGCGCGCAGGCGCTCCCACCCGATCGCATCGCCGCGGATCAGCGCGCCGATCTCCTCATCGGCCACCGCCGGGTCGGTGACGATCGCCAGCAGGTCGTCGAGCAGGGCTTGGCGGTCCTCTCCGGAGCGGCCGCGTTCGGCCAGTTCCTGCTGCATTCGGCGTTCGGCGGCACCGAACTTCGCCGAGATCGCCTGATCGAACAACGCCACGACCTCGTCGAGCACGTCGGTGCCCGACTGGGCCAGCACCGTGAGCAGGATCGGGTACCGGCGCTGCGGGTCCCGGCGTTCCAGCGCCTGCGGGGTCAACCGGCGCCCCATCGTGGCCAGGAACCGCCGCCGCTCGGTCGGGAGCACCGACATATCGAGCCGGTCCGCGCCCAGCCCGCGCAGGAACGCCAGCTTGTCGACCTCCGCGCGCACCGCGGCCGCCGACGCCTCCACCGGCCCGGTCGACAGCCACCGCAACCGCGACACCCCCAACGAGGCATCGGTGACCAGCAGCGCGTCCAGCTCGGTGCACCGGGCCGGGGTGAACTCGTGGGCCAGCCGGTCGTAGGTCTCGCGCTGGGCCTGCTCACGGGCATGAGCGATGCGTTCGACCATGCTCACCGGGCCGGGCCGGATCACCCGCGCCGAGATCAGGTACTCACATCCCAACCGGAACAGCAGAGTCGGGGAATCGTGCTCCATCGCCCGTGCGAGCAGGAACTCGTCGAGCTCCTTGAGTTCGAGCGCACCGGCCGCCCGCCAGCCCAGATACTGCGCGACCAGGCGCAGATGATCGGTGCGGGTCTGGGCTCGGCGGCCGTAGGAACGGATCTCGCTACCGTCGAGGCGCAGCTGCTCGGCCAACCTGGCCACCGCGACCGGCGGGGCGCCCACCACGCGGTCCGGCACGAACCCCAGCCATGGCAACGTGCACAACGCGATCGCGATACCGAGCCGATCAGCCGGACCACGCCCGCGCCCCGGATCGACGAACGCCAGATCCGCCGGCGAGAGCGTGAAGAACCGGAACAGCTCTTCGCGGCCGATCTCCGGGAACTCCCGCAGACGCGCCAACTCCTCATCCGCGAACACCCGCGTCGCCACGAAACCGACCTCCCACCAACCAACCACGTTGGGAGCCAGGCCAACCAGTAACCCGCCTCCACCGCAGACCGAACCTGGCCTCACCAGCGGCCAGCTGCGGCTACGCCATATCCGTTGGTTTTTCGGCGGTTACTACCGGAACCCCAGGTCGTAGACGCCGTGGGCATGCACCTGCTCGAGTTGCCTTTCAGCGGTGCCGGGTTCGCGATCTCCGCGGGCGAGTTCACGTCGGCGCAGTTCCGCCGGAGCGCAGTGCACGCCGACGAAGACGACCTCGAGTCCGGCCATGACCTCGAGGCAGTCCCGTAGTCGCCACGGCTCGGACAGGACGTGATCCATCACGATGTGGTTGCCCGCCCGGGCCATACCGGCGACCGCCCGGTGGAACCCGGCCCGGGTGCGCCGGAGTACCTCCTGGTGCGTGGCATTGTCGAGTGCGTGGGTGGCGGCGTCGGCGCGCATGGCGCCGAACATATCGACGCTCATATGGAAGTAGGGCCCCGCCAGGTCGATCAGCAACTGCCGCGCGAGACTCGATTTGCCCGCACTCGACACTCCGTTGAGCAGGATGATCCACCCTGGTGGCACCGCCGGTTCCACGGGCGACTCCTCCTCGGTACACGGCCACGAACATACAAACCGGCGTCGTGCCGGTGTGTGCAAGCCCGGGTGCCGCCCCGGCTTGCTAGCGGCCGAATCCTCCGCCCTGGATGGAGGTGGTGAATGCGTCCCACTCGGCCGGGGTGAAAACAAGGGCGGGGCCGGTGGGGTTCTTGGAGTCGCGGACACCGACCGCTCCGCCGTCGAGGAACGCGGCCTCGACGCAGTCCTTATCGGCCGCGCTGCGGCTCGACTTGAACCAGGTCGCCCGCGAGAGGTCGGTATTCACGCTTGGTACTCCCTTGCTGCTATCCGTCTCACCAGGCGCTTGCTGGATGCAACGTCGAGCGACGATTGCCGGATGGCGTCGTACGCCTGACGATACCGGTTCACATCCTTGGGTCGCTCGAGGTACAAATCACCGGCATAGGACTCGACGTATACGACCGTGGGCGACACCTCGCGGCCTCTGGTGTCCTCGCCGAATTCCAGGATCGTGAATGGTCCGGTCGATGCGCCTACGGGAAATCCCGCCGAGAACGGGAGCACGGATACTGTGACGTTGGCTGGCATATTCGCTAGGCGATTCAGTTGCTCTCGCATCACCTTCGAGCCGCCGACGGTGGTGTGCAGGACCGATTCGTGCACCACCAAGTCGACAAGGGCCGGTTTGGTTTTGCGGGTGATCAGCGCCTGTCGCTTCTTCTTCAGTTGGATACGCCGGTCCCGTGCCTCGTCGCTCACGTCCGGCAGATAGATGCGATCGAGCGCGCGGGCATAATCCGGAGTCTGGAACAGGCCGGACAACATATCCGGTCGGTAGATGGTGAGCTTCTTGGCCGAGGATTCGAATCCGACGTACAGGTCGAAATTGCGGGACATGACATCGTCGAATGCCTGCCACCAGCTCTTACCCGCCGACTGTCGCGCCAGGCCGACCAATCCCGCGACGGTCTCGGAGTCGTCTATGCCGTAGATACGGCACAGCGCTTCGACATCCGGTACGCGCACACCCGTGAGACCGCGTTCTATCCGGGACAACGTACTGACCGATAGTTGCAGTAGCGGTGCCACGTCTTCGAGGTTCATATTGATGCCTTCCCGGGCTTCCCGGAGATATCGGCCGAGTTGACGGCGCGGCAGTGTCGTCGAACTGTCTTCGGGCACAGGGGTTCCTCACTTTGCCTCGTGAGCGACGGTCGTTTGCGCGCTGCAAACCCTCTGTGCGCCGTGTGACAACCGCTCTGGGAATTCGGGAATACTTCCGCGCAATTGCAGATCGCGCTTGTGTGGGCTGTTCGTCCGGTGATGTTCTGGATTCACCCCGGCAGCCAGAAACTCGGATCGGTAAGCCGCCCAACAAGATCCCCATCCCAGGTGCGACTGGTTCGAGAATACCGCTATTCACCAGGCGATCAAGCGGTAGGGACTCGATGTCACCTTCTGGCCGCCGGGCCCACCTCACCCCTCGACAGGGAGTCGCAGCGATGACACATGATGCTCGCGCGTGGGCGGTGCCCGCGCACGGTCGGCCGGTACTCGGCGACGGCCGCGGCGAGGTCGTGGCCCGATGATGCCGCCGATCGCGTTCGGCTGGATCGATGTGGAGGTCAGCCGGTCGTGGGAGTGGGAATTCGCCCAGGTCCAACGGCTGGCGCGGCGATTGGGATATCGGCTGGTCTGGGCGAGTGCGGAATCCGTCCTGCCGGTCGCCGAGCAGGCGCGCGGCGCCGGCGCCGAGGTGGTGATCGTGCCCGCGCCCGACCATCTGGGCCCGATCGCTCTGAACGCGGTCATGGGTGTCGCGGACGTGGAAACCGTATTGCCGCGACTGAGTTTCGCCCGTTGGCGACTGACCGAAGGTGTCCGGCCGTGAGCGCGGCGGTGGTGATCGGATACGTGATCGCGATAGGGCTGCCGTTGGGGGTGATCGCCGCGACGATCTGGTGGCCGCGGTGACCGGCCGCGACCAGGCGTGAAAGCATCGACTGGAGGTTGCGATGCAACTGCTTAGGATCAGCGTATGACCGATCCCACGTGTCATCGGCTCGATCACCTGCGCCACGCAGTGAGTAGCCGGTTGGCCGGCTGGCGCATCGTGACCGACGGGGACACCGTCGGGTTCACAGACGGACAGCCGACACCGGTCTCGGCGACGGTCTCCAAGTCGTCCGCGATAGATTCTGGCAGGGAAATTCGGGCAGAAGTCGGCCTCCGGCGCGTCGGCGACGATGGCTCGTTCCCCGATTCCTCATCTATCAAGATGCTTCGCCTGACGATCTCGTCGACAACCGTTCCGAGCACCGGCACCGGCCGGAGCCTGGTCGGTGGGCTGCGTGTAGACGAGGCAACCGCATGGCGTAATCACCTGCTGCCGCAGTTCGATGAATGCTATTTACTCGAAGACCCCGAACAGGCGAATGCCAGGATGTCGCCTGTCTGGTATTTCGCAATCTTGCTGCGCGGATCTGGTGGTCCTCCGATCGCGGCACCGCAAGATTTCGATTGGGCCGCTCACAGGGTGCGGTACCGGGGTCTGCGCGTGTCACTGATCGATCGGGACGGTACCCGCGTCCGAACAATCTATGAGAACCCGCGTTTCCCCGCGTATTACCTTCCTTATACCGAGTCACGCGGGACTTATTGGGACATCCAGGTGCGCGAGCCGCCGGCGCACGCCGGGATCGGCCGCGGCTTCGGCGCTCTGTCCAAAGCGATCGCACGCCGGGCAGCGCTCGGCGCCGATTTCCGTCCCCTGGCCCTGAACTGGCAGGAAGCCCGGACCGCGGAGCTGCTGCTGCGGGACGAAAGCACGCAAAGCTGTTACCGAATGGAGCTGACGATACCGGGCGACGACGATCTCGATAGCGGGACATATCTCCTGCCCGGCGGTCTTGGAGACCCGCCGGCACGGCTCGTCAGCCCGGTTCAATACGCCGCAGGAGAGTTGGCCCGGTTGCGCGGTTACGGCCGAAGCGGAATGGAACTATGGGGGCACAGCTCGCCCTGCCCATGAACCGTGCCGGACCTCGCAGGAAGTCCACCAGCAGTTCAGAGGTTGAACTCGAGCTAATTCTCCGTATCCGCGTCCTCGTCGAGGTCCACCTCGTCGCGGTCGGCCCACTCGATCAGGGTGGTCAGGTCGAAGACCGCGTCGTCGATACCCGCGTGCAGGTCACCGAGGCGGCGATAACGGTCGGGGACGGTGGCGATCGTGAAATCCCGGGGCTCTATATCCGGGATCTCGTCCCAGCCCACGGGGGTGGAAACGGTCGCCGCGGGGACGCCGCGCACGGAGTAGGCGGCGGCGATGGTGTGGTCTCGGGCGTTCTGGTTGTAGTCGACGAACAGCAGGGCCGGATCGCGGTCGCGCCGCCACCAGGCGGTGGTCACATCGTCGGGGGCGCGGCGCTCGACCTCCTTCGCGAAGGCCAGCGCCGCCCGCCGCACCTGCTGGAAGCCGTAGTCGGGTGCGATCCGGACATACACGTGCAGCCCCTTGCCGCCGGATGTCTTCGGCCAGCCCACCGCCCCGATCTCGGCCAGCACCTCCCGCACCACCCCGGCCACTCGCTGCACCCGCGACCACGGGCAGTCCGGCATCGGGTCCAGGTCGATCCGCCATTCGTCCGGGCTCTCGGTATCGGCGCGCCGGGAGTTCCACGGATGGAACTCGACCGTGGACATCTGCACCGCCCACACCACATCGGCCAGCTCTCGCACACAGAGTTCGTCGGCGTGCCGGTTGTAGCGCGGAAAGAACACCCGCACCGTGGGCACCCAGTCCGGCGCACCGGCCGGTAACCGCTTCTGATGCACCTTGTCGCCCGCGAGCCCCTTCGGGAATCGGTGCAGCATGCACGGCCGGTCCCGCAGGGCGTTGACTATTCCGTCGCCCACGCTCAGGTAGTACTGCACCAGATCCAGCTTGGTGGCACCCGACTCCGGGAAATACACCCGGTCGGGGTTCGAGATCCGCACCACGCGATCGCCGACTGCGAGCTCCACCGCGCCCGTGCTGCCGCCCATCTTCCGACGATAGCGCCGGACCCGGGCACGTGCCGCCCGACGCGCGGCGCCGGCCGCGGCCGCCGAGTCGCCCTCGCGGGATCGGCGCCGGTAGACCTCCCGGCGCCCGGCCGTCTCGTCACGGGCGTCGGCGACCGCGAGGACGGCCATCCACTGGATCGGCGGGCGTCCCCCCGTCGCGGAAAGCGGAGGCGGCGGCAGATGCGCGTCAGTTCCCCAGTGGGGCCCGTTTCCACCACTGGTTGAGCAGCGCGTCGACCGTATGGCCGGGCCATCGGGCCACCACCACGAAGCGGGTGTAGGCCGGGCCGGGGAAGTAGGTCCACACATAGGTCGAGGTGTGGGTATCGCGGCGGTAGTCCACGCCCGCGCAGGTCACCACCCGCAAGGTTTTCCCGGTTCTGGGATGGTCCATGTTCTGGTCGCGGGGCTGGCAGCCCTCCGACATCGTGGTGATCAGCTGGTCGAGCCTGCGCCCGGCCTGCGCCGTCCCGGCCCGGTCGAGGATATCGAAACTGAGTGTGTCGGTTCCGTTCTCGTCCATCGGCAGGTAGCAGGAGATCCGGGCGAAGTCCCGGTAGGCGCGTCGCTCGGCGGAGCCCGGATCGTTTTCGGTACAGGTCGCGCCCTGCCAACCGGTATTCGCGTTCTTATCGCCGACGAGGTCGGGGAAGGCGGTAGCCGCGGCCCGGTGCCGGTCGTCCCATCCGGGTGTCGAGGCTCCGCCGGGTGCCGCGGCCTCGCCGGACACCGGAGCGGCGCCGCCCGCGTCGTCACCGAATGTGTCCGTACCCGCGATCAGGAAACCGGCCGCCGCGATGATCACCGCCGCGACCGCCGCGGCGGCGACGACGAGCGGGGAGGTGCGCCGGGATCGAGGTCCTGCCGCCTCCGGCGGAGTCGCCGGGGACACCGCGGTCGTATCTGTCGGCGCGGGAGAGGAGGTCTGATCCTCCGGTGCCCGGGCGGGCGGGGTGAGCGACGACGCCGCGGCCCGGGTGGGCGACGAGGTCGTGGGCGAAGCGGGCGAGGACGTCGTGGGCGGGGTGGGCGCCGAGACCGCGGTCGTATTCGCCGGTGTCGGCATTCGTGGAGTCGCCGCCGACTCCGGTGGTACCGGCAGCGCCAGGGCTCGGTGGGCGTCGGCGATGAACTCAGCGCAAGTCGCGTAGCGGTCGTCCGGCTGCTTCGCCAGTGCCTTCGCGAACACCCGATCCAGGACCTGCAAACGCGGAACCAGGTGACCGGGGAGCATGGGCGGGGAATACACATGGGCGTGGGCGAGCGCGATCGGTTCGCTCACCGGATACGGCGGCTGCCCGGTGAGCAGGACGAACAAACTGCAGGCCAGTGAGTACTGATCCGCCCGGTGATCGACCTCCTCGCCGGAAACCTGTTCCGGCGAGATGTAGGCGGCCGTACCGGTCACCGAACCGGTTCTGGTCAACCGGCTGGTGGCATCGCGCAGCCGGGCGATCCCGAAATCGGTGAGCAGTACCCGTTCCGGTTGACCGGGTTCGGCAGGCGTGATCAGGAAATTCGACGGCTTGACGTCCCGGTGCAGGACTCCGGCCCGATGCGCGTGGTCGAGTGCGTCGGCGATCTGCGCCCCGATCCGCAGCGCGCGCTCCGGTTCGACACCGAGGAGGGCCGCGGCGTCACCGCCCGGCACGTATTGCATGGCGATCCAGGGGATCTCGCCCTCGACACCGCGATCGTAGATGGTGACGATGTTCGGATGGTCCAGGCGGGCGGTGAGGTCGGCTTCCAGCGCGAAGCGGTGCCTGGCCTCGTCGTCGGCCATGGTGGGGTCCAGGAGTTTCAGTGCGACCGGCCGCGGCAGACGCGGATCCGCGGCCAGATAGACGATCCCCCAGCCGCCCGCGCCGAGCCGATTCTCGATGGTGTATCCGGCGAATACCTCGCCGGTGCCGAGATCGTTCATCGTCCCCTTCGAATCCCCGGGCGACTCCGTTCGAACAGCACCCGCCGCCGCGATCCCGCGGGATGGGCAGTCGGTTCGCTCGTCTATCGGCCACGTGGTGCGCAAGTTTCCACTGGGCAGGGTAACAGCGCGGTTCCCCGGTGGCCGGTCGGCGGCAACGTCGCGACCGGCCCGGCTGCGGCCGGATCGTGATCGGCGCGCACGAGTGTGCGGGCTAGGGAATCCGGCAGAAAGAGCGCCGAGGGGAAGGAGTCGCCGAGATGCCCACCTACAGCAAACGCCGCGAGCGGGTGCTGTCGGTCGAATCGGCCGAACGCCCGGAGACGTGGGGGCGCCGGGTGGCGACGATAGTCGGCGGGCTGAACCGCACTACGTGCCGGGCTGGGCCGATGTTTCGGTGTCCCGGGATCCGGCCCCGGCGGTACCGGCGACCAGGCTGCCGAGTAGTGCCAGCGAACGCTCCGAGGGCGACCCGGATTCGGCGTGATAGGCGATCAGGAGCTGTCCCGGCGCGCCGTTCACCGCGAAACTCTCGTAGGAAAGGGTCAGGTCGCCCACCGCCTCGTTGTGGAACTCCTTGATTCCCGAGGTTTTGGCCCGCACATCGTGGCGCGCCCACAGCTGCCGGAAGTCCTCGCTCTTGAGGGAGAGTTCGCCGACGAGTTCGGTCAGCCGGGGGTCGTCGAGATCGGTGCCGGCGGTGGCGCGCAGGCTCGCGACCGTCTCCTCGGCGATCCGGCGCCAATTCGGGTAGACCTCGCGGGCACGCGGGTCGAGGAAGACCATCCGCACCTGGTTGACGCCCGGAACCGAGCATTCGTTCACCGCGGCCGCGAGTGGATTGGCGGCCAGCACGTCCATATGCCGCCCCAGGACCAGGGCCGGGGTATGCGACCAGGCATCCATCAACCGGAGCAGACCCGGGGCCACTCGTTCCGGGCGGCGCGGTCCACGCGGGCGGGCCGGTGCCGGCCGCGCCAGTTCGCGCAGATGGGCGGTGCCCGCCTCGTCGAGCGAGAGCACCCTCGCCAGCGCGGCGACCACCTGTTCGGAGGGGTGCCTGTCGCGACCTTGTTCCAGCCGCACGTAATAGTCGGCGCTGACACCCGCGAGCAGTGCGAGCTCCTCGCGGCGCAATCCGGCGACCCGCCGCTGCCCGCCACCGGGGAGTCCGAAATCCTCGGGTTTGACCAGTTCACGGCGGGCCCGCAGGAACGCGCCCAGTCGGTTGTCCGCACTCATGATCCCAGCGTAAGCGCGGGTCGGAGCTGCCGGGTGGCCCCGCGACTACCAGGAAGTCCGCGACCTGGCAGCGATCGGCGCCGCGGCCGAAGGTTGTGGACATGACCAACAACGAGAATCTGAACGGCCGGGTGGCAGTGATCACCGGAGCTTCGAGCGGAATCGGCGCCGCGACCGCGCGGCGGCTGGCGGCCGACGGCGCGAAGGTGGCGCTCCTGGGCCGGCGCAAGGAACGGATCGAAGAACTCGCCGCCGAGATCGGGGCGGGCGCCGTGGCGGTCGTCGCGGACGTGACCGACCGGGATTCGGTGCGGGACGCGGCCGCGACCGTGCGGGCGGCGCTGGGTCCGGTCGACCTGGTGGTCGCCAACGCGGGTGTCATGCTGGGCGCGGCCTTCGAAACGGCGGAAGTGGGTGAGTGGGAGCAGATGGTGGGCACCAATATCACCGGACTGCTGCATACGGCGCGGGCGTTCATCGATGATCTGCTGGCGGCGGCGGACGACGGCGGCAAGGCGGACCTGGTGCTGGTCGGTTCGGTCGGCGGACACGGGATCTTCCCCGAATACGCCGTGTATTCCGCGACCAAGGCCGCGGTGGCCCACCTGACCCGCAATCTGCGTGCCGAATTCGGTCCGCGCGGGGTGCGGGTGAAGAACATCGAACCGGGATTCGTGGGCACCGAACTGGGCGCCGGTATGAGCGATACGAAACAGCTCGCCCAGTTGGCGGAGTGGCGTACGGGGTTCACCATTCTCGAACCCGGCGATATCGCCGACGCCGTCGCCTTCGCCACTTCGGTACCGGCCCGGCTGAATGTGGCCGAACTGATCCTGGTCCCGACTCCGCAGGGCTGAACCGGCCGCGGACACGTCAGGGGCCCGCTCCATCCGGAGCGGGCCCCTGCTGATGGGCTGAGATCCCGTCGAAGTCCAGGCGAGCCCGGTTGTCCGGCGCAGATCGGGCTTGCTATACCTCGGGTCGAGGTCGTCGAGGTCGGCGGTGGCCGGGAGTGCCCTGGGCGAGGCGGCGGGCGCGCGCGACGCGGCACCGCGGATCGTGTGCCGGATTCAGTTGGCAGCGGCGACGGGTCGACTGACCGCGGCGTCGCGGTTTCGTCCCGGGATGGGCAGCGCCTGCGCGACCCACAGCGCCAGCGCGAAATACACGATCTGTTCCGGGATCCGGAACCACAGCGGTGTGGCCGGATCGCCGTTGAGCGGGATGTCCTCCAGGGCCACATGGATATTGGCCGGAATCATCACGACGAGCAGGGCGGCCAGCCCGATCCCCGCCCACCGCCGGGTGGCGGCGAAGACCAGTCCGGCCGCGCCGGCCAACTCCAGTACACCCGTCGCGTAGACGGCGAAATCAGCGAACGGAATGGCCGGCGGCACCATCGCCACCATATCGGCGTGGCTGGGCATCACGGTGACGGAGTCGGGCATGAAATGGGCGAGCCCGGTCATGGTGAAGAGGAAGGCCAGGCCGTGAGCGGCGCTGACCCGCCAGGTCCCGAATCGGCGGACGCCGATGAGGCCCAGCAGGCGCAGCACGAGGGTCGGGACGACGAAGAGCATCAGGGTGTCGAACATGGGGTTCTCCGAAGCGGTGATCGGGTCTCGGCGGGAGTCGGGACAGGTTGTTGTTATCGAATGATAATTTATCGTAAGCATTGACTGATAACAAGATGTTCGATCTCCTGATTCCCTACCCGCCTACCCGGCGGGGGTGCCGAGTGTCGGGGCGGAGACCATTGCGAGGAGTGGGGCGTGCGGCCGTCCGCGCCGGGTATGGAGACAATGACCGCAACCGTGTGGCCAGACGTCCCGAGGAGTGTGGATGACCGACCGTGCCCAGCCGCGTACCACCGAGGTGTCCGCGGGACCGGGGCGGACGGTGCTCGTTTCGCTGCTCGCATCGGTGCTCACGCCGCTCGCCGTCGGAATCGCGGCGAACGGCGCGCTGGGAACCGGGCGCTGGTGGGATACCACCGACCGGTGGCTCGCCCCTTTGCAGTCGGTACTCGGTGCGGGACTGTTGCTGCTGGTTGCGGCGCTGGCCGTCTACGAGCCGGTATCGGCAGTGGTCGCGGGGTTGCTGTGGGGGATCGTGCCCGGCACAGTGCAGATCGCGGCCCCGGGGAGCACTTTCCGGATGGTCTCGGCCCTGCCGGGCATACCCGCCGATCTCGATCGCGCGCTGTACACCTGGCTGTCGAGTGGAGTGGTGCTGCTCGTCGGTGTGCTGCTGTTCGGCGTCGGCGCGGCCGCCGTGCTCTCCCGGCGCCGGGTCGCGATGAACGGCGATCGGGGTTGATCCGGTACGGATAGTGGGCCGGAGACCCGGCCCACTATCCGCTCAGCCCTTCACGCAGAGCACCTGCCGCAGTGTCGCCACCACATCGACCAGATCACGCTGGGCATCGATCACCTGGTCGATGTCCTTGTACGCGGCCGGGATCTCGTCCAGCACGCCCGCGTCCTTACGCGACTCCACGCCCTCGGTCTGGGCGACCAGATCCGCGACGCTGAACTGCCGCTTGGCCGCATTGCGGCTCATCCGCCGGCCCGCACCGTGCGATGCGGACATGAACGAGGCCGGATTGCCTTTACCTCGCACCACATACGAACGGGTCCCCATCGAACCCGGGATGAGCGCCATATCGCCCGCCCCGGCGCGAACCGCGCCCTTACGGGTCACCAGCATGGGTGTGCCGTCGATCTTCTCTTCCGCCACATAGTTGTGATGGCACGAGATCGGCGCGTCGAAACCGACTCCACGCGTAGGGAACTGCGCGCGTACCGCCTCGCACACCAGCGCCAGCATGACCGCCCGGTTGCGGGCCGCGTACTCCTGCGCCCAGGTGAGATCGTGCCGGTAGGCGGCCATCTCCGATGTGTTCGCCAGGAACACCGCCAGATCACGATCGACCAGGTTCTGGTTGTGCGGCAGCTTGCGGGCCACCGCCATATGCCGCTCGGCCAGTTCCTTGCCGATATTGCGGCTACCCGAATGCAGCAGGACCCACACCCGGTCGTCCTGGTCCAGGCAGACCTCGATGAAATGGTTGCCGCCGCCCAGCGACCCCATCTGCTTGTGGGCCTTGGATTCGCGCGGCGCGACCGCGGTGTCCAGGTCATCGAACGCTGACCAGAACCGCTCCCATCCGGTGCGCAGCGTCGCGGTGGCGACCCCGGACCGGTCGTTGACGAGCTTGCGTACCGACACGGGGTTCTTGTGCGCGGCGAAACCGACGGGCACGGCGGCCTCGATCGCCGAACGCAGCGCGCGCAGATCATCGGGGAGATCCGCCGCGGTCAGATCGGTGCGCACACTCTCCATCCCGCAACCGATATCCACTCCGACCGCCGCCGGGGCGACCGCGTCCCGCATGGCGATGACCGAACCGACCGTGGCGCCTTTCCCGAGGTGCACATCCGGCATGACGCGGACGCCGTGGACCCATTCCAGCCGGGCGATATTGCGCAGCTGTTGCAGCGCCGCCGCGTCGATCTCGTTCTCGTGGGCCCACATCAACGTCCGTGCCCGGGTTCCGGACAGCTCGACGGGAAACATCGTTTCGATCCTCTCCTACGCGGCGAACCGATGTCCGCCGCCCGCTTTTCACGGTAGGCCGCGCGGAAGGAGACGGCACTCGAATTTCCGGTCCCGCTGGATACGGTCAGCGTGACAGGGCGGCGTCGATCTCGGTGCGCCAGGGAATCGAGGCGCTGGCACCGAGCGCGGTGGTGGCCAGCGAGCCCGCGACGCACGCGAATCGCAGTGCCTCGGCCGGCCCCTCGGGCCACCGGGCTGCCAGCGCGCCTGTGAACGTATC
This sequence comes from Nocardia sp. NPDC024068, assembly GCF_040638875.1. NCBI lineage: Bacteria > Bacillati > Actinomycetota > Actinomycetes > Mycobacteriales > Nocardiaceae > Nocardia > Nocardia sp. NPDC024068. The sequence goes on from NZ_JBEZYU010000048.1 coordinate 15,274, forward strand.
GCCCGCCCCGGTCGTGTCGACCACCTCGACCGGCGGTCCCGCGACGGTGGTCTCCGCCCGGTCGGGGCCCCGGTATCGGGCGCCGTCACCGCCCAGCGTCACCACCAGATGCGGAACCGGGCCGAGGGCGTCGCCCAGGTGGGCGGCCTCGTCGTGGTTCACCACCGCGATATCCACCTGCGCCCACAGGTCCGGTGCGAGGCGCTGGACCGGCGACGGGTTGAGCATCACGGTGGTGTCGTGGGCGCGGGCGTGACCGATCGCGGCGGCGACCGTCGGCACCGGGACCTCCAGCTGGCACAGCAGGATATCGGCGGCGGCGATCGCGTCCAGATCGGCCGGGGTCGGATCGGTCATCCCGGCGTTGGCGCCGCCTACGACGATGATGGAATTCTCGCCGGTCCCGTCCACCACGATCGAGGCGATACCGCTGGGGCCGTCGAGGGTGCGCAGCCCGGTGGTGTCCACACCGGATTCGGTGAGCACCGCGCGCAGCCGCGGGGCGAACACATCGGTGCCGATCGCACCCAGGAACAGCACATGCCCGCCGGCCCGGCTCGCGGCGATCGCCTGATTGGCGCCCTTGCCGCCGGGCACCATCGTGAAGCCGTTGCCGAGCACCGTCTCGCCGGGGTCGGGGCGCCGGTCGGTGGTGGTCACCAGATCCATGTTGATACTGCCGAGGACGGCGATCAGGGGAGTGCGCACGAGGGAGAACCTAACCCGCCACGGCCCGGCAAAACCGCTTTTCGGGGTGCGTAGTCTGGAGGCCATGACGGCCGAGAACACCGCTGTGTCCGATAACGCTGCGCACACCGGGGCCGACCCGGCCGTGCACACCGGGGCCGACCCGGCCGTGCACACCGGGGCCGACCCGGCCGTGCACACCGGGGCCGACCCGGCCGTGTCGACCGAGGCCGGCCCGGCCGCCGCGCCCGGCGCCCCCGATATGCGGGAGGCCGTGCACGCCGCCGCGCGCCGCGCCCGGGTCGCGTCCCGGACGCTCGCCCAGCTGACCACCGACCGCAAGAACGAGGCGCTGCACGCCGCCGCGGACGCGCTGCTGGCCGCGGCCGACACCGTTCTCGAGGCCAACGGCGAGGACCTGGTCGCCGCGAAAACGGCCGGCACCGAGGACTCCCTGCTGGACCGGCTGCGGCTCACCAAGGACCGGATCGACGGGATCGCCTCCGGGCTGCGCCAGGTGGCCGGTCTACCCGATCCGGTCGGTGTGGTCGAGCGTGGCTCGACCCTGCCCAACGGGCTGGAGATCCGGCAGGTCCGGGTACCGCTCGGGGTGGTCGGGATGGTCTACGAGGCCCGGCCCAACGTCACCGTCGACGCTTTCGGGCTCGCCCTGAAATCCGGCAACGCGGCATTGCTGCGCGGCTCCTCCTCGGCGGCGCGCTCGAACGCGGCCCTGGTCGAGGTGCTGCGCACCGCGCTCACCGCGGTCGGTCTGCCCGCCGACGCCGTCCAGCTGTTGCCCAGCCGGGACCGCTCCAGCGTGACCCATCTGATCCAGGCCCGCGGCCTGGTCGACGTGGTGATCCCGCGCGGCGGCGCCGGCCTGATCAACGCCGTGGTCCGCGACGCCCGGGTGCCGACCATCGAGACGGGCACCGGCAACTGCCACGTCTACGTGCACGCGGCCGCCGACCTCGAGATGGCCGAGCAGATCCTGATCAACGCCAAAACCCGCCGGCCCAGCGTGTGCAATGCCGCCGAAACCGTCCTCATCGACGCCGCCGTCGCCGAGACCGCGCTGCCGCGCCTGTCCAAGGCGCTCGAAGCCAAGGGCGTCACCCTGCACGGCGACCTCGAAGGTATGGTCCCCGCCACCGACGCGGACTGGGCCGAGGAATACCTGACTCTGGATATCGCGGTGAAGATCGTCGACGATCTCGACGCCGCCGTCGAGCACATCAACACCTGGGGCACCGGGCATACCGAGGCCATCGTCACCGGTGAACTGGCCGCCGCCGACGAATTCACCCGCCGGGTCGACGCCGCCGCGGTGATGGTCAACGCCTCCACCGCCTTCACCGACGGCGAACAGTTCGGTTTCGGCGCCGAAATCGGCATCTCCACCCAGAAACTGCACGCGCGCGGCCCGATGGGCCTGCCCGAACTCACCTCCTCGAAATGGGTGGTGCGGGGCTCGGGCCAGATCCGCGGGGTGTAATCGGCGGCCCGCGGGGTTGGCTCCGGGGGACGAGGACCGGTGGCGGCCCGACCGGTAGCGTGGGTAACAGAGTTCGACGGAAGGACGCCCCCATGGAGCCCGCGAGTTCCCCCACCCCGCCGGCCCAGGAGCCGATCTTCTCGTCGGTCGACGATGTGATCGCGCGTCTCGGGCAGACCGGCTATCTGGCCGACAAGGCCACCGCGACCTCGGTGTTCCTGGCCGACCGGCTCGGTAAACCGCTCCTCATCGAGGGTCCTGCCGGTGTCGGAAAAACGGAACTGGCCCGTGCGGTGGCGCAGACCGCGAGCGCGGAGCTGGTGCGGCTGCAGTGCTACGAGGGTGTGGACGAGGCGCGGGCGCTCTACGAATGGAATCACGCCAAGCAGATCCTGCGGATCCAGGCGTCGAGTGAGAACGACTGGGCCGAGACCAAGTCCGATGTCTTCACCGAGGAATTCCTGCTCTCCCGGCCGCTGCTCACCGCGATCCGGCGCACCGACCCCACGGTGCTGCTGATCGACGAAACCGATAAGGCCGACGTCGAGATCGAGGGGCTGCTGCTGGAGGTGCTCAGCGATTTCGCGGTCACCGTTCCGGAGCTGGGCACCATCGTGGCATCCCGGCGGCCGTTCGTGGTCCTCACCTCCAATGCCACCCGGGAGCTGTCGGAGGCGCTGAAACGGCGCTGCCTGTACCTGCACCTGGACTTCCCGGACGAAGATCTGGAGCGGCGCATCCTGGCCAGCCGGGTGCCGGAACTGCCGCAGGCGGTGGCGGCGCAGATGGTGCGGGTCGTGCATGTGCTGCGCGGTATGCCGTTGAAGAAGCTGCCGTCGGTCGCCGAATCGATCGACTGGGCCCGCACCCTGCTGGCCCTGGGGTACACCGAACTCGACGACGCCACCGTGCGCGAAACCCTCGGTGTGGTCCTCAAACACCGCAGCGACCACCAGCGGGCGCTGGCCGATCTGAAACCGGCCTGATCGTGGCGGTCACCGAGGACCGGCCGCTCGCGCCACACGGCCTGCCGGGGCATCTGGTGGGGTTCGTGGAGGCGCTGCGGGCCCGCGGGATTCCGGTGGGACCTTCCGAGACGGTCGACGCGGGCCGGGTGCTGTCGGTGCTGGACCTGCTGGACCGGGAGGCCGTCCGGGAGGGCCTGGCCTGCGCGCTGCTGCGGCGGACCACGCACCGGGCCACCTACGACGGACTGTTCGATCTGTGGTTTCCCGTTGCGATCGGCGAACGCGACGCGGCCGCGGAGGTCGAACTGCCGTATCTGCCCGACGGCCGGCTCGACGTCCCGGAGCTGCGCCGGATGCTGGCCGAAATGCTCGCCGAAGAGGGGTCGGGAGCGCAGCAGGCGCTGATGGCCTCGCAACTGGTGGAGCAGGTCGGTCAGTACCAGTCCGCGCGCGGGCCCTCCTTCTCGTCGTACCAGGCGCTCAAGGAAGTGCAGCCGCAGACGCTGCTCGCCCAGATCCTGGCCGGTATGACCACCCCGGGTATGAGCGATTTCGATACCGAGATCGCCCGGCGGACCGCGCGGACCCGGATCGACAACTTCCGCCGGACGGTGGAGGCCGAGACCCGGCGCCGGGTGGCCGAACGGATCGGCAAGGAGCGGGTCGCCTCCTACGGGGTGCCGCGCCAGGCCGAGGACGTGGACTTCCTGCGGGCCTCGCAGGCCGAACTGGCCGAACTCAAGCGCAGCACCCAGCGTTTGGCCCGGATCCTGGCGTCGCGGCTGGCGGTGCGCCGGCGGCACGCCAAACGGGGCGAGATCGATCTGCGCAAAACGCTGCGCCGGTCGATGTCGACCGGCGGTGTACCGATCGACCTGGTGAACCGCAAACCCCGTCCGGGCCGCCCCGAACTCGTGCTGCTCTGCGATGTATCCGGATCGGTGGCCGGGTTCAGCAATTTCACCCTGCTGCTGGTGAGCGCGCTGCGGGAACAATTCTCGAAGGTGCGGATCTTCGCGTTCGTCGACAACACCGACGAGGTGACCCGATTCTTCGATCCGCACACCCAGCTCGACGAGGCCTTGCAGCGGATCTTCGCGGAGGCCGACATCGTCGGCTTCAACGGCCACTCCGACTACGGCAACGCGCTGACCAGCTTCGCCGCGGATTTCCCGGACGCCGTCACCAGCCGCAGTGCGCTGCTGATCCTGGGCGACGCCCGTACCAATTACCGGGACCCGGAGCTGCAAACCCTGTCCGACCTGGTCGGTATCGCCAAGCACGCGCATTGGCTGAACCCGGAACCGCGCTCGAACTGGGGCTCCGGCGACTCCGCGGCCGACCGATACCAGCAGGTGATCGAGATGCACGAATGCCGCTCGGCGTCCCAGCTCACCGCCGTGGTATCCCAGCTGCTACCGGTCTGAGCGGAACGCGTCGCGGGCGCACCGTTAAGCTCGACACTCATGCGTGGAACAGGCCGGGGTGGACCCAAGATAGGGGTGATGGGCGGGACGTTCGATCCCATCCACCACGGGCACCTGGTCGCGGCCAGTGAGGTCGCCCACCGGTTCGACCTCGACGAGGTCGTCTTCGTGCCCACCGGCCAGCCGTGGCAGAAATCCGGCCGGCAGGTGAGCCCCGCCGAGGACCGCTATCTGATGACGGTGATCGCCACCGCGTCCAACCCGCGGTTCTCGGTGAGCCGGGCCGACGTCGACCGCAGCAAGGTCACCTACACCGTCGACACCCTGCGTGACCTGCACGAACAGCATCCAGGCGCCGAGCTCTACTTCATCACCGGGGCGGACGCGCTGGCCAGCATCCTCACCTGGCAGGATTGGGCGGAACTGTTCGAGCTGGCGAAATTCGTGGGGGTCAACCGGCCGGGCTACGAGCTCAACATCGATCATCTCGCCGAACACCTGCGGGGGATGCCCGACGACGCGGTCACCATGATCGAGGTCCCCGCGCTGGCGATCTCGTCCAGCGAATGCCGCCGCCGCGCGGCCGAGGGCCGGCCCGTCTGGTATCTCGTCCCGGACGGGGTGGTGCAGTACATATCGAAGCGGCACCTCTACGTGCCCGCACAATCGGAAGGTAATGGAAGCGTGAACGAGGTGCTGGCATGAGCGGCGGATGTCCGGAGGTGACCGCATGACCGCGACGGCCGAAGCGGTGCAGATCGCGACCATGGCGGCACTGGCCGCGGATGAGAAGCTGGCCGCCGACGTAGTGGTGCTCGACGTCTCGGAGCAGTTGGTGATCACCGACTGTTTCGTGATCGCTTCTGCGCCGAACGAGCGCCAGGTGAACGCGATCGTCGATAATGTCGAAGAGAAACTGCGCGCGGCCGGTCATAAGCCGGTACGCCGGGAAGGGACGCGCGAGGGCCGCTGGGCACTCTTGGACTATGTCGACGTGGTGGTGCATATCCAGCACAACGACGAACGTAATTTCTATGCGCTGGAACGGTTGTGGAAAGACTGCCCGACCGTTCCGGTGGAGGGGATCGGCGCGCCATCGGCCGCCGAAGAGGAAAGTGCTGGAGAAACCGAGTGAGAGATAAATCCGGTGTGCGCACGCTGATCCTGTTGCGCCACGGGCAGACCGAGTGGAACGCCACCGACCGGATGCAGGGGCAGATCGATACCGATCTCACCGAGCTGGGCCGGCGGCAGGCGAAGGAGGCGGCGCGGGAACTGGTGTCCCACAAGGCCGTCGGCTTGATCTCGTCCGATCTGAAGCGGGCCTACGAAACCGCGCAGGCCCTGTCGGAACCCGCCGGGCTGGAGGTGGTCCGGGAACCCCGGCTGCGGGAAACCCACCTGGGTGAATGGCAGGGGATGGGCGACGTCGAGGTCGACTCCCGCTACCCCGGCGCCCGGCTGGAATGGCGGATGGACGCCACGTACACCCCGCCCGGCGGCGAGTCCAAACTCGAGGTGGGCGCCCGCGCACTACCTGTGGTGCAGGAACTTTTCGCCGAGCGGCAGGATTGGCCCGGCGCCACTATGATTCTCGTGGCGCACGGCGGGCTGATCGCCGCGCTCACGGCTGCGTTGCTCGATCTGCCGCCCCAGAATTGGCCTGCCCTCGGTGGGTTGGCCAACGCCAGCTGGGTGCAGCTGAGCAGCCACGGCCCGAGCATCGAGAAGCCCGGTTGGCGTCTCGATGTGTGGAACGCAGCGGCGAAAGTAGCACCCGATGTCATCTGAAGACCTGAACAGGCAGATTCCGGACGAACTGTTCCAGAAGGTTTCCGCCAAACCGGAACGCGCCCTGCCCGACGCCCTGTTCGGTCCCCCGGCCGGTCAGGAGCAGGGCGAGGACACCGAGCATCTCGAAGACACCGACGGCGGCGACGTCCGGAAGGCAGTCTGATCACCAGGAGGTTTCCGCAGTGACATCCACGTCGGATCGAGCCAATTCGACCGGTACCGGGGCGGATCCCGCCGCCGATTCCGGGACCGGACCGGACGCGGAGGTCACCACGGAGCCCGCCGGGAGCGGCGCGGAGGTGCCGCGTCCCGTACTGCTGGTGATCGCGGACTCCCTGTCCTATTTCGGGCCGAAGGGCGGTCTGCCCGCCGACCATCCCCGGATCTGGCCGAATCTGGTGGGCGCCGAGCTCGATTGGGATGTGGAACTCGTCGCCCGCATCGGGTGGACCTGCCGGGATGCCTACTGGGCGCTGATCGGCGATCCGCGGGTATGGGCCGTCGTGCCCCGCGCGGGCGCGGTGGTCTTCGCGGTGGGCGGGATGGATTCCCTGCCGTCGCCGCTACCCACCGCGATGCGTGAACTCATCCGCTACCTGCGGCCGGCGGGCCTGCGGCGGGTGGTGCGGTCGGCATACCAGTGGATCCAGCCCCGGGCCGCGAAATTGGGCCGGCCGGTGGCGCTGCCGCCCGCGGTGAGTGTCGACTATCTGGAGCAGTGCCGGGAAGCCCTGGCACAGTTGCGGCCCGAGCTGCCGGTGGTGGCGGTACTCCCGTCGGTGCACGATTGCGAGGCCTACGGGCGGGTGCACAGCGGCCGGGAACCGGCGGTCCGGGCGCTCGCGGCCTGGTCGGCGCGGACCGGTGTGCCGCTGGTCGATTTGAAGGCCGCCGTCCACGACAACATCTTCTCCGGTGCGGCCAACCCCGATGGGATCCACTGGGGGTGGGACGGGCATACCGAGGTCGCCAAGGCGATGGTGAAAACGCTGCAAGAGGTGGGGTGAGCCGTGGCGGTCGTGGTCGTCACCGATTCGTCGGCCAGTCTGCCCGCGGACCTCGTCGGCGCACTGGGTATCGATGTGGTGCCCCTGCATGTGCGGGTGGGCGAGCGGGAGGTCCGTGAGGGCGTCGACGCGTTCGCCATCGACTATGCCTCGGACTCGGTCACCACGTCGGCGCCTTCGCCCGGGGAACTGCGCGGCGCCTATGCCGCGGCGCTGGAGCGCAGCGGTGGCGACGGGGTGGTCGGGATACATCTGTCCCGGCAGCTCTCGGCGACCTGGGAGGCGGGCCGGCAGGCCGCTCGCGATATGGGCGCCGAGGAATCGGTGCTGCTGGTGGATTCTCTCGGTGCGGGTCTGGCGACCGGGTTACCGGTGCTGGCAGCCGCCCGGTGTGCCGCCCGCGGCGAACCACTGACCGCGGTATACGAGGCGGCGGTCGCCGCGGCCCGGAACGCACGCACCTTCATCGTTGTGAATCGCACCGAGCAGTTGCGTCGCGGGGGCCGGCTCAGTACCGCGGCCGGATTCTTCGGCAGTGAGCTGGTGAGCAAACCGGTATTGCAACTCGTCGAGGGACGGCTGGAGTTACGCGAGAAGGTGCGGACCCGAGCGAAGGCTTTCGCGACACTGGTGGCCGCCGCCGAGGAAGCGGCCGGGCTCGGTGAGGTCGCGCTGGGCGTACAGCATCTCGGCGCGCCCGAGGCGGCGGAGTCCCTGACCGACCGGCTGCGGGAGCGTATTCCGGCGGCCGGCGAAATCCTGACCGCGGAATTCGGCCCGGCACTCGGCGTACATCTGGGGCCGGGCGCGGTCGGTGTGCTGGTGTTGCCCGGTGGCTGCGGAGGAGATTCCGGCGCGGCCGGGCCGGCCCGGTGATCTGCCGGTTCTCCACAGGGCGGAAGTTATCCACAGGGTTTCCGAATCCCCTGGTCGACGGCCCGGCCGGAGAGTAGCGCGGTCGTAGCGTCGCGGGTATGGCACGACAAGACGAGCGTGAACATGTACGCACCCGGCTGGGCGGGCATCTCACGGATCCGGTCCGCGCCGATTCCGGCGCGGGATCGCGGTGGCCGGATCCGGAGGACCCCGGCGACGAGGCGATCCGCACCCCACGCTGGCTCGAGGACGAGCCGGAACCTCCCGGCTGGCGAGACCGCCTGATACCGGAGCGATTTCGTCATGCCCGGCTGGACTCGGGCCGCCGCGGTGCGGCGACCATGGCCGGTATAGGCCTGCTCGCCGCCCTCGTGACGGCGATCGTGGTGCTGTGGGAACGACCTGCCGCCCAACCTGTTCCGCCACTTCCCGCCGCCGCCCCCGTCGCGCTGTCCGCGGAGGATTCATCCTCCGCCCCGCGGGCGGGTGTCCCCACCGTCGGAGCCGAACCTGCCCAACCCGCCGAGCTGGTGGTGAGTGTGGTCGGGCTGGTGCATCGGGCCGGGCTCGTACGGCTGGCGCCCGGCGCCCGGGTGGCCGACGCGCTCGGGGCGGCCGGTGGCCCCCTCGCCGGTGCCGATCTCACGGGAATCAATTTGGCGCAGCGGCTCTCCGACGGCGATCAGGTGCGGGTGGGAGCCGCCGGTGCCGATGCGCCGCCGGCCGGCAGCGCGACGGTCAGCGGCGGGGGAGAGAGTGCCGCCGCACCTGGCGAAAAAAGCCCGGGGGCCGCCGCGGCACCCGTGGATCTCAACACCGCCACCGAGGCAGATCTCGACGCGCTGCCCGGCGTCGGCCCGGTCACCGCCAAGGCCATCATCGCCTGGCGGCAGACCAACGGCCGGTTCACCGATGTGGAGCAGTTGTCCGAGGTCGACGGGATCGGTCCCGCGCGGCTGGCCCGCCTCCGGGAACTGGTGACGGTGTGAACGGCACCTCCGACGAGGTGCGGTATGCCGGGGAGATCTGGTGACCGATCGCCGCGGCCCGGTCGAGGGCGCGCGCGGCGAAGGACCGGAGGGTGCGGCAGGCACGGCCCGGCCGGTGCTGGACGCGCGGTTGCTGCCGGCGGCGCTGGTCTGCTGGTCGGTCACGATCGTGGCGGTCGGGATGGGATGGGCCGCCGGCGTGGGTGTGGGCCTCGCGCTGGTCGTCGCGGCGCTGGGATCGTGGGCGCTGCTCTGGACGGGCGCCGCGCATCGCACCGAACGCCGCCGGGTTCTCGCGACCGCGGTGGTCGGCACCGCCCTACTCGGGGCGGCGTTCGCGGTCGCCGGCGCCTGGCGGGAGCACCAGGTGAGCGCTCATCCGCTGCGCGCGGTACCGGCCGCGGCGGCCGTCCGGGTGGTGGTGACTCCCACCGATGATCCGAAGCCGGTGCGCGGCAGCGGTTCCGGTGCCGGAAGACTCTGGGTTCTGCGTGCGGAACTGCGCGAGTACGAATACCGCGACCGGGTGGTGCGCGCCGGTGGGAGTGTGCTCCTGCTGGCCTCCGGTCCGGAGTGGGGTGAGTTGCGGCCCGGGCGTCCCCTGGAGTTCCGGGCCCGCCCGGCGCCACCCCGGCAGCGCGACCTGACCGTGGTCACCCTGCGGCCGGTGGGCGAGCCGGTCGCGGTGGGAACCCTGCCGTGGTGGCAGGCGGCCGCCCATACGGTGCGGGCCGATCTGGCCGGGGCGGCGGGCGTCGCGTTGGCGCCGGATGCGGCGGGGGTGTTGCCCGCGCTGGTGGTGGGTGATACCTCGGGTGTCACCGATCGGTTGCACGCCGAATTCGTCGCGGCCGGATTGCAGCATCTGACGGTGGTCAGTGGTGCGAATTTCACCATCGTGCTCACCGGCGTGCTGGCACTGACCCGCCTGCTCACTCTCGGCCCGCGGATATCGCTGTTCGTCGCGGCCGGGGCGCTGGTGTCGTTCGTCATCATCGCCCGCCCCGACCCCAGCGTGCTACGGGCCGCCGCGATGGGGTCGGTCACCCTGCTCGCCCTGTTGACCGGACGCCGCAAACAGGCGTTGCCGGCACTGTGCGCGGCGGTGATCGGCCTCCTGCTGTGGCGGCCGGAACTGGCGGTACAGGCCGGATTCGCGCTGTCGGTGCTGGCCACCGGAGCGCTGCTGCTGCTCGCACCGAGCTGGACTGACTACCTGCGTGCGCGCGGCTGGTGGCGGCTACCGGCCGAACTGGTCGCCGTGGCCGCTGCCGCCTTCGTGGTCACCGCCCCGCTGACCATCGCGTTGTCCGGCCGGCTCGGGCTGCTGGCGGTGGTCGCGAATATCCTGGTGGCGCCGGTGATCGCGCCGGTGACGATCCTCGGAGCCGTCGCCGCGTGCACCGCCGGGTGGGTACCGATCGCGGCCGAGCTGATGCTCCGGCCGGCCGCACCGCTGCTGTGGTGGCTGCTGACGGTCGCCCACGAGGCCGCCGCGGTGCCCGGCGCGACGGTCACGGTGCCCGGGGGAGTCGTGGGTGGACTGTCGGCGGCTGTGATCGTCGCAACCGGGATCTGCGCACTCCGCGCACCCCCGATCAGGAGAGTCGTCCTGGCCGCGACCGCCGGTGTCCTCGCGGCGCAACTCGTGCTTTCCCTGTGGGCCTCCGGATGACCGGCGGCCGGGCGCCTATCGCGGCCGGCGGTCGTATCCGGCACGCCGATCGACCGGAGGTCACCGATCGGGGCCACAGCGGGATGCGGCCGTACGATCGGAGCCGTGAGCGAACGACCTGCGGCGGTGCATCTGGTTCTCGGGGAAGAAGAACTGCTGATCCAGCGGGCGGTGGCGGAGGTGACCGCCGCGGTGCGGGCCCACGCGCCGGACCCCGACGGGGTGCCGGTCGACCGGATGCGTGCCGGTGACGCCGGTACGTCCGAACTCGCCGAACTGCTGAGCCCCTCGTTGTTCGCCGAAGACCGCGTGATCATCCTCGAAGCGGCGGACCAGGCCGGTAAGGATGCCGTGGCGGTCATCTCCGATGCCGCCGACGCACCGCCGGAAGGTGTCGTGCTGATGGTGGTGCATTCGGGTGGGGGCCGGGCGAAGGCGCTGGTTCCGGCGCTACGCAAGGCCGGGGCGCAGGTGCACGAATGCGCGAAACTCACCAAGGCGGCGGAACGGGCGGAGTTCGTCCGGGCGGAATTCCGGGCGGCGGGGGTGCGGGCCTCGGGGGACGTGGTGCAGGCCGTCCTCGAGGCGGTGGGTTCGGAGCTGCGCGAATTGGCGGCGGCCTGCTCGCAGCTGGTCGCCGACACCGGAGGCAAGGTCGATATCGCGGCGGTGCGCCGGTACTACTCGGGGAAGGCGGAGGTTTCCGGGTTCGAGGTCGCGGATTTCACCGTCGCCGGCAACCGCGCGGGCGCCGTGGAGGCGCTGCGCTGGGCCCAGGACCGCGGGGTACCGCATGTGGTGCTGGCCGACGCGCTCGCCGATTCCGTACACACCATCGCGAAGGTGGGGTCGGCCGGCCGGGGTGATCCGTTCAAGCTGGCGGGCCCGCTGGGAATGCCGCCGTGGAAGGTCAAGAAGGCCCAGGCCCAGGCGCGCGGCTGGACCCCGGCCACGATCGGATCGGCGTTGCAGGTCGTGGCGACGCTGAACGCTGATGTCAAAGGTGGGGCCGCGGACTCCGGGTTCGCCCTCGAGGACGCCGTGCTGAAGCTGCTGGCCCTGTACGGGCGCAGCTGACGGCAGAGACGACGCCGGCCGGGGCAGGGAGCGGTGGAGGGTGCCGTCAGTCGACGGCGCTGAGCTCCAGCGCCTCCTCCGCGACCTCCTCGTAGCGGCCCTCCCACTCCTCGTAGACGGGGGTCTCCTCATCCCGGGTGACCATCCAGGCCATCACCTGGGTGCCGTCTTCGTCGGCGGGGACCAGCACGTTCTCGATCCGCACACCGAAACCGAGGACCTCGGCGGCGCGGATGACGCCGGGCAGGTCCTCGGCATGGACTACCGATTGGTTCGCATACACCGTAACCATGCGCCGCATGCTACGGCAGGCGGACGACGATCCTGTCGGCGCCGTCCGCACGTGCCGCGAAATAGCGCTCCGACCGGGCTCCGGGCACACCAAAAGCCGCCGTGGTCATCGAAGCCCGCGGCGGCTGTTCGTCGAGAGATCAGAAAATCAGAGCTTGTTGAGCGCGGAGGCCATGGCCGACTTCTTGTTGGCGGCCTGGTTCGCGTGGATGACGCCCTTGGAGGCGGCCTTGTCGAGCTTGCGGCTCACGACGCGGAGACGCTCGACCGCGGTGTCCTTGTCGCCGGCCGCGGTGGCCGCCCGGAAGGCGCGGATATGGGTGCGCAGCTCGGACTTCACCGACTGATTGCGCTGCCGAGCCGCCTCGTTGGTGCGGATCCGCTTGATCTGGGATTTGATATTGGCCACGCCGGTATCCTCTGGTTCCTGTCTGGTTCGGTCGGAAAGTCTGTGTGCGCCACCCGGCCCTGGATTCGCCGGATCGGAATTCTCCGGGCACGGGGTACGGCAACGCCGATGTGCCAGATTACCAGCACGTGGCGGGGTCACGAAATCGCGGGTGCGAGACTCCAGGTCGCGAGGCTTATATCACACTCCGGCCTGGCCGGATGCCGTTGAGAACATCTTTCGTCCAGCGTAACGTCCGACGAAATCTACGCACGTTTTTCCCCGCAGGACCCAGGAATTATCCGGTGTGCGCCCGTGGCGCGGTAATCCTCTCGGAAGGCGGTCTCTTATGTCCTCCAGTGCGCAGGAAGCGGTAGTCGTCCTCGATGTCGAGGAGACTGCGATCCCCGATACCAAGAAATGGGCGGCCGAGGCCCTGGGCACATTCGTCTTGGTGATGGGCGGTGTCGGGACGGCCGTGCTGGCCGGTGACCAGGTCGGCCCGCTGGGGGTGGCGTTCGCCTTCGGTCTCAGTCTCCTGGTGCTGGTGTATGCGATCGGCCCGATATCGGGTTGCCACGTCAATCCGGCGGTCACGCTCGGGCAGCTCCTGATGGGCCGGCTGTCACCGATCAGCGCCGCGGGTTACCTGGTGGGACAGGTCGTGGGTGGTCTGCTGGCCGGTCTGGTGTTGTTCGCGGTCGCCAAGAATCTGCCGTCCTACGACCGCGCGGTGGACGGACTCGGGGCGAACGGCTGGGGCCCGCACAGTCCGTCGGCGGTGACCGGCCCGGCCGGGAACGTGGTGATCCAGGACGGCTACGGACTGGCCGCGATGATCATCGTGGAGGTGATGCTCACCGCGCTGCTGGTCTTCGTGGTGCTGGCCTCCACCGATCAGATCTCGGACAAGCCGCTGGCCGGTCTGTCCATCGGCCTGACGCTGACCGTGATCCACCTGATCGCCATCCCGGTCGACAACACGTCGGTGAACCCGGCCCGCAGTATCGCGGTGGCCCCGTATCAGGGCGGTGCCATGGGCCAGCTGTGGGCGTTCATCCTGTTCCCGCTGATCGGCGGGGTGCTGGGCGCACTGGTGTACGGGATGCTGTTCGGGCGGTCGCGGGAAATGCAGGCCTGAGCCGCACTGCCGATCAGGTACTCCCCGTCGAGCGGTTCGCGCGGCGGATCCCGGCTCAGCTCCAGTGATACTCGCGGACCAGCCGGTGGGCGACCCGGTCGAAGAGTGCCCGCGGCAGGATCGCGCCCTCACGCCGGATTCCGTCCTCGGGAACGTCCAGGACCCGGTCCAGCCGGACCCAGCTGGGCCGGCCCTGGTGGTCCCAGATACCGGCGCCGATCCCGACCCAGTCCGGATCGTGGTCGCGGTCGGTGTTCGAGCTGAGCATGAGTCCGAGCAGGGTGTCGCGGTCGCGGCCGACCACGAGGACCGGGCGGTCCTTACCGTTGCGCGGGTCCTCCTCGTAGGGGACCCAGGTCCACACGATCTCGCCGGGATCGGCGCGGCCGTCCAGTTGTGGCGCGTAGACGACCCGGCGGGCCCGCTGCGCGGTGGGCACCGGGGTGGACGCGGCGGGACGTACGGCGATTCCCGGCGCGCCGGTCGCAGGGCGGGCGCCACGGCGGGCCCGGCGGTCGAGGAGGGCCTCGACCAGGCGCGGCGCCTGGCGTTGCACGATCTTGGGCCCCTGCTGTTTCGCGATCGCGGTGAGTTGTCTGCCGAGACTGTTCCAACTGCGGGCCATCTCAGGAGAATAACGGCACCCCGCGGGCGGTGATATCGCTCCGGTTGCCGCGGGTGGGTGGTGGCGGCGCCGGACCTGGGGGACAGCGGGCCGGGACCAGCATGGGACGATGGTCGCCAGTACGCCCGATACCCATTGAGGAGTGGAGTGCCCGCCAGCTTCGCCGATACGACGTTCACCGATCCGTCCAGGATCCGGAACTTCTGCATCATCGCGCATATCGATCACGGCAAGTCGACGCTGGCCGACCGGATGCTGCAGCTCACCGGTGTGGTGGAGGAACGGCAGATGCGCGCCCAGTACCTGGACCGGATGGATATCGAACGCGAGCGCGGTATCACCATCAAGGCCCAGAACGTGCGGTTGCCCTGGAAGCCGCAGTCCGGTGCGCACGTGGGCGAGGATTTCGTCCTGCACCTGATCGATACGCCTGGCCACGTGGACTTCACCTATGAGGTGTCGCGGGCGCTGGAGGCCTGTGAGGGCGCGGTCCTGCTGGTGGACGCCGCGCAGGGAATCGAGGCGCAGACGCTGGCGAATCTGTATCTGGCGCTGGACAAGGATCTGGAGATCATCCCGGTCCTCAACAAGATCGATCTGCCGGCCGCCGATCCGGACCGCTACGCCGCCGAGATCGCCCATATCGTGGGTTGTGAGCCGGAGGATGTGCTGCGCGTCTCCGGTAAGACCGGAGCCGGCGTCACCGAGCTGCTGGACCGGGTGATCGAGCGAGTGCCGGCCCCGGTAGGCGAGGCCAACGCCCCCGCCCGCGCGATGATCTTCGATTCGGTCTACGACACCTATCGCGGTGTGGTGACCTACGTCCGCGTGGTGGACGGCAAGCTGACGCCGCGCGAGAAGATCAAGATGATGTCCACCGGCGCGACCCACGAACTGCTGGAGATCGGCATCGTCTCACCGGAGCCCAAACCCACGCAGGGCCTGGGGGTCGGTGAGGTGGGATACCTGATCACCGGTGTGAAGGATGTCCGCCAGTCGAAGGTCGGCGATACCGTCACCGCCGCCCGCAACGGCGCCACCGAACCGCTCACCGGGTATCGCGAACCGCGGCCGATGGTCTACTCGGGGCTGTATCCGGTGGACGGTTCGGATTACCCCGACCTCCGCGACGCACTGGACAAACTGCAACTCAACGATGCCGCGCTCACCTACGAGCCGGAGACCTCGGTGGCGCTGGGCTTCGGATTCCGCTGCGGCTTCCTGGGTCTGCTGCATATGGAGATCACCCGTGAGCGGCTACAGCGCGAATTCGGCCTCGACCTGATCTCCACCGCGCCGAACGTGGTGTACCGGGTGGTGATGGAGGACGGTGCGGAACATACCGTGACGAATCCGTCGTACTGGCCGGAAGGCAAGCTGCGCTCGGTTTTCGAGCCGGTGGTCAAGGTCACCATCATCGCGCCCAGTGAATTCATCGGCGCCATCATGGAACTGTGCCAGTCGCGGCGCGGCGATCTCGGCGGTATGGACTACCTGTCCGAGACCCGGGTCGAATTGCGCTACACGCTGCCGCTGGCCGAGATCATCTTCGATTTCTTCGATCTACTGAAATCGCGGACCCGCGGTTACGCCTCGCTGGACTACGAGGAGGCCGGTGAGCGGGAATCGCAGCTGGTCAAGGTCGATATCCTGCTGCAGGGCGAGGCGGTCGACGCGTTCAGCGCGATCGTGCACCGCGACGCCGCCCAGGCTTACGGGCACAAGATGACCACCAAACTGCGCGAACTCATTCCGCGTCAGCAGTTCGAGGTTCCGATCCAGGCGGCCATCGGGTCGAAGATCATCGCCCGCGAGAACATCCGCGCCATCCGTAAGGATGTGCTGGCCAAATGCTACGGCGGCGATATCAGCCGTAAGCGCAAGCTGCTGGAGAAGCAGAAAGAGGGCAAGAAGCGGATGAAGACGATCGGCCGGGTGGACGTCCCGCAGGAGGCCTTCGTCGCCGCGCTGTCCTCCGACGCGCAGTCCGACAAGCCGAAGGACAAGAAGTAGGGTCCGACCGCTCCCGCTGGAGAAACGGCCGTACCCTTCCACGGCCCTCTCACGGTCTCGACGGCGGCCCGGCCTCGGATATTCGCTGATAACGAAAATGTGACAGCTGTGTATGTCGACAATAGGCTGATAACGGATCCGCGCCCCAGCGATGGCGGTGCGGTCGCTGGTGGACCCGAGAGTGGAGTAATGGAATGGCGCGTGATCTGCCGTTCGACGGTGACGGTGAGCTGCCGTTCGAGGGTGACGAAGAAGTTGCCGGACGCGGCGGTGATACCGCCTACCGTATCGCCAGTGCCGCGTCCCGGGTCGCCCGCGGCGGCGCGTATGTGACCGGTGGCGCGTTGATCGCCGCCAACGGTGGCGGTGTCCCGGCCCACCCCGGTGAGCTGGACAGCCGCAACGCCGGTTGGGCGCGCAACGCCGATCCGGATCCGGACGTGCCGAGTCCGGTGGTCACCTTCCCCGATCCCGAGCCGATGGCGCCCGAGGACATGCCTTTCGGGTCGCAGGGGGACGCGAGCGTCACCATGCCGCTTCCGCACGGCACCCTCGATATTCAGGTCGGCCATCCGGGCGAGTTCGACTTCGACGATATGGGCCCCTACGGGGTGCCGTACATGGACGAGGTGCCGGGCTTGTCGCTGGTGCCGGGCGGACCCGAATCCGGGGCTCCCCACACCGGTTTGATGCCGGGCACCGGCGTTCCCGAGTCGGTGGTTCCGGGTATGCCGGACTTCGGCATGCCGGAGGCGGGATCACAGCCCTCCGGCGGTATTCCGGGTCTCGACGGTATTCCCGGTCTGGGCGAGGACCTCCCCGCTCCGGGCGACGAAGGTTTCGGTATCCCGGACGATTTCGGCCTGCCCTCGCCGGGAGATGCCTTCCAGACCGATATCTTCGATCTGCCGGGCTTGGGTCAGAACCCCGACTGGGGACCGAAAACTGTGGCGCAGGAATCGGGTTCGGACTGGGGTTTCGATCTCGCCGGTCTCTTCGGCCGTCCGGAGCGGCCCGATGCGAAGGACCGCGACGAGCGCGACGAACGAGAGCGCGACGACGAGGACGACAGCCCCGGCGCCGGTGGTTTCGACGCGAACGGATTCGATGCCGGTGGTTTCGACACCGGATGGTTCGACGGGTTCTCCGACGGCGGGATCGGTGGCGCCGTGATCGTCGACTCCGATATGACGCTCGACGTCTCGGTGGGCCCGAACGGCGTCTGGATCGACAGCGACTGGGACCTCGACATCACCGTCGGTGACGCGAGCCTGCTCGACGATCACCTGGACCAATACCTGGACTGGGCCCAGCAGCCGGGCAGCACCGCCGGAGACCCGCCGCAGGTCGCCGGCCGGGCGGGCTCTCCGGACACCGGGATACCCGCCGAAGCGGCCGCCGCGGAAGGTGTCGCGGCACTGGCCGGCGCTCCGGGCGCGGGGACGGCTTCCGCCGGCGCCGCGGCTCCCGGAGCCGCCGCTGCCGCCGCACCCGGTTCGGCCTTGGGACCGGCCGGTTCACCCGGCATACCCGCGCCGATGACCACGGCGTCGGTGGCTCCGGCCCCGGTGGCTCCGGCTCCCATCGCGCCGGCGCCGCTGCCCGCGGCCCCGGTGGCGCCACCCGCTCCGGTGGTGCCCGCCCCCGTGCCGCCTCCGGTGGCCCCGGCGGTGATGGCTCCGGCGGTACAGCCCGTGGCGGCCACTCCGCTGCAGAGCACCGTCCAGCCGGATCTGGCGACCACCCCGGTGGCGCATGTGTTCCAGCCACCCGCGGGTCCCTCGCCGCTGACCGCCCCGAAGGCACAACTGCCCGATCTGTTCCACCGGCCACCGGCCGCTCCGGACCGCGAACCGCAGTCGCCGGCCGGACCCGGAAGTCCGGATGGGACCACCGCAGTGGTCCCCACCACCACGGCTCCGGTCACCACCGGCGCCACCACCACCCCGGACACCACGACCACCGGGCCGGAGGGGTCGACCACCACCGGTAGCGACGGCAGCAGCACCACCTCGGTGGACGGCAGCACCACGACGACCCACGACGGCAGCTCCACCACCTCCCCCGACTGGTCCACCACCTCCCCCGACTGGTCGACCACCTCGCCGGACGGGTCGACGACCTCGCCGGAAACCACCACCGGTGCGGGTGGGTCGACCACGGGTTCCTCGACGGAATCGACCACCCCCACCGGTGAGTCCACTTCGTCGACCGGTGAGTCGGGCGGCGCGACCACCACCACGCCCCTGCCGTCCGGTACGACCGTCGACGGCGGGACCACCACCGGGCCCATCGGTGAATCCGGAACCGGCAGCCCGCCCACCGGCGACCAGGGGTCCGGTGCCACTCCGTCCACGGTGGACGTCCCGACCCGAGAGGTCCCCACCATCGACCAGCCCTCGCCGCAGGTCCCGACTGTGAGCGTGCCGACCCAGCAGCCGGCTGTGCCGGACGCACCGGCGCCGACGCTGCCGCATCAGGTGCCCACACCGATGCCGACTCCACAGGTGCAGCCGATTGCCGACCACCACGCGGTGGTCGTTCCGTACGATGTCCACGGGGTCGCTGCGGCGACGTACGCCGATCACGCGGTGTACGGACTCGCCGGTAGCGACCCGGCCGGGGATCTGTCGGCGGGTTTGCTGCCGCATACGGTCGCGGTGACGCACGACACGATCGCCGATCCCGGTCACTGGGTAATCCTCTGACCGTTCCCGTCGGTGGCCGGCCCTACCGGCGGTCGGGGTGGAGTTTCGACCGCCTGCGGTCGAGATAGGCGACCGCTCGCGGTCGAAGGAGTTTTCGATCGCTCGCGATCGGTGGAGTTTTCGATCGCTCGCGGTCGGTGGTGTTGTGTGACCGCCCGCGAGCGGTGGGAGTATGACCGCTCGCGGTGAGTTGGAGTTGTGACCGCCCGCGGTCGATGGAGTTGTGACCGCCCGCGGTCGATGAACGTGTAGTTGTGACCAAGAGTGAGGAGCTGGGCTTTGTCTGCCGTAGCCGGACCACGGGCCGCCACGGTGAAG
Source organism: Nocardia sp. NPDC024068 (assembly GCF_040638875.1). Taxonomy (NCBI): domain Bacteria; kingdom Bacillati; phylum Actinomycetota; class Actinomycetes; order Mycobacteriales; family Nocardiaceae; genus Nocardia; species Nocardia sp. NPDC024068. The sequence goes on from NZ_JBEZYU010000048.1 coordinate 34,756, forward strand.
AATCCGGATGTGATGGCCCCCCTCATCCAGATCATCGATGAGTTGCGCGACGTCTCCCGGACCGCGAGCCGTAACGACCTGCGTGGACGCCTCGGGATGGTCCGCGCCCGGGTCGCCGACAGCCGGGTACGGCTGGTGGTGGTGGGACCGCCCAAGAGCGGGATGAGCACCCTGGTGAACGCACTGGCGGAAGCGCCCGTCAGCGCCACCGACGCGCCCATCAGCGTGCCGGCGATCGTCGAGTACGGCCCCGACCCCAGCGCCACCCTGATCCGCCGCGAGGGCGGGGGGCGGATCCGGCGGCAGCCCGTCGATCCGCTGAATCCCGGACCCGCGCTGATGGCGAAGGGCGTGATCCGCGCCGACTTCACCCAGCCCAGTTCGCTGCTCGCGGAGGGGATCGTCCTGATGGACGCGCCCGGCTCGGCGGTGCAGGAACGCACGACATGGTCGATGATCGCCGCCGCGGACGCCGTGCTGTATGTGAGCGACGCGTCCGCCGAGTACTCGCACGACCAGATCGCTCACCTGCGCCGTATCGGTCAGGTCTGTCCCACCGTGATCTGCGTTCTCAACAAGATCGATCGCAATACGCATTGGGCGCATGTGCAGGAACGTAACCGCGCATTGCTGGATGCGGCCGGGCTCGGCTTCGCGGTGGCGCCGGTATCGGCGGAGATCCACCATGAGGCGCTGCGGTCCGGTAATCAGCAGCGGGCGATCGAATCCGGGCTGCCGCAGCTGGTCGAGCATCTGCGCGACTATGTGGTGGCCCATGCCGACGCGATGGCGGTGAAATCCGCGGTCCGCGATATCCAACTGGTCGGCGACCACCTCGGCGTGGTGCTGCGTACCGAGGCCGACGCGCTGCGTGACCCGCGCCGCCGTGCCCATGTCACCCAGCAGCTGGCCACCGCCCGCGATCAGGCCGATCAGCTGCGCCAGCGGACCGCCACCTGGCAGATCACCCTCGCCGACGGCAGTACCGAACTCATGGCCGATATCGAACACGATCTACGGCACCGGCTGCGTACTCTCGCGCGCGACGCGGAGACCGAGATCTCGCGCACCGATCCGGCCGCCCGCTGGACCCGCTTCGGCGATCAGCTGGAAACTCGTATCGGGGAGGCCGTGGCGGAGAATTTCGAGGCGGCGAACTACCGCGCCGAGGAACTCGCCGAACAGGTGGCCGCGCGGTTCCCGGCCGATCACCGTCGGCCCGATCTGCCCGATATCCGGCCGCGGTATCCGGCCGATCTGCTGGAGAACGTGGCCCCGCTGGAGCCGTTGCAGAGCGCGAAAGCCGGTGTCGCGGAACAGTTCCTGTCGGCGCTGCGCGGGTCCTACGGCGGTATCCTGATGGTCGGCCTGGCCACCAGTCTGCTGGGAATGTCGCTGGTGAACTGGTATTCGGCCGGCGCGGGCATCCTGCTCGGCCTGCACGCGCTGTGGGAGGACCGCCGGGCGCGCCGCATTCGCCGCCAGGCCGAGGCGAAGGTGGCGGTGTCGCGATTGATGGACGATGTGGTCTTCCAGGTCGGCAAGGAGTCGCGGACCCGGTTGCGTGAAGTGCAGCGGGTGCTGCGCGACCATTTCACCGATATCGCCACCGATGCGCTGCGAGCCGCCGACGAGGCGTTGCGGGTGGCCGAGGAGGCGGGCGCGCAGTACGGGGACAGGGGCGCCGAACGTCTCGCCCGCCTGGACACCGATCTGGGCAAACTCCGCGACCTGCGCCGCCAGGCGGAGACCATCACCGCCGCCTGACGGGGCCCGGTTCAGCGCGGCCGGCTACGCCACGGAGTTCCGCTGTTCTGGGCGTGCGCCGGGCGGAAACTCCCGGCAGGCCGGGCCCCCTCGGCCCGGATCAGGTGGGTGACCGCGTTGATCAGGGCGAGATGGGTGAACGCCTGCGGATAGTTGCCCAGGTGGCGTCCGGTGTAGGCGTCGATTTCCTCGGCGTAGAGCTTGAGCGGGCTGGCATGGGTGAGCAGCCGTTCGCACAGACTGCGGGCCCGGTCCACATCGCCGATCTCGACCAGCGCCGACACCAGCCAGAACGAGCAGATGGTGAAGGTGCCCTCGGTACCGGCCAGGCCGTCGTCGGTGGTGTCGGTGCGATAGCGCAGCACGAGTCCGTTCACGGTGAGTTCGTCGGCGATCCCGCGGACGGTGGCCCGAACCCGGGGGTCGTCGGGCGGCAGGAATCGGGTCAGCACCACCAGGAGCAGCGACGCGTCGAGAGAGCTTCCGCCGTACACCTGGGTGAAGCGGCCGCGCTCGTCGACACCGTGCGCCAGGATATCGGAGCGGATCTCATCGGCGATCGTGCGCCATTGCCGGGCGATCTGCGCCTGGCCGTGCACCTCGGCCAGTTTCGACCCCCGGTCCAGGGCGACCCAGCACATCACCTTCGAGGAGGTGAAATGCTGCGGCTCGCCACGCACCTCCCAGAGACTGCGATCGGGTTTGCGCCAACTCGCGATGGCCGCGTCGACCTGACGTTTCAGCATGGGCCACAGGGTTTCCGGGACATGCTGGCGGGACTTCACATGCAGGTAGACCGCGTCCAGCATGGTGCCCCAGATATCGTGCTGTTCCTGGTTGAAGGCGCTGTTGCCGATGCGCACCGGGCGGGCGCCGCCGTAGCCGGACAGATGGTCGAGGGTGGTTTCGGGGAGTTCGCGTTCCCCGCCGATCCCGTAGAGCACCTGCAGCGGCACCGGTTCGCCGTCGGCGCCGGTGGTGGCGTCGTGCAGGAACGCGAAGAAGTCGTCGGCCTCGCGGTCGAGCCCCAGGGTGTACAGACCCCACAGCGCGAAACTGGCGTCGCGCACCCACGAGTACCGGTAGTCCCAGTTGCGTTCACCGCCCGGATCCTCGGGCAGCGAGGTCGTGGCCGCCGCCATCAGGGCGCCGGTGGGTGCGTAGGTGAGGCCCTTCAGGGTCAGGGCGCTGCGCTGCAGGAACCGGCGCCACGGATGGTCCGGGAAGTCGCCGAGCGTGATCCACTGCCGCCAGCATTCGATGGTCGTCCACATCTTGTCCGCGGCCTCGTCGAAGGTCTGCGGCGCGGGCAGTTCGGACCAGGTGAGCGCGACGTAGGCGCAGTCGCCCTCGGTCATCCGGGTGCGGGCGCGCGCCTCGCGGCCCTCCAGGCCGAGCCGTAGATCGGTGGTGAGCACCAGGGTCGGGCCCGCGGTCGCATCGGCCGAGCACACCGCGGTGGCCTCCTCGTACACCTTGCCGGTGTACTCCCACTGCGCGGCGGCGCGGTGGTAATCGAACGACGGTTCGCAGCTCAGTTCCAGTTCGACGGTGCCGCTGACACATTTCACCGTGCGCAGCAGCATATGCCCGGCATCCCAATCGGTGGGCGTGCGCCGATGGGTGCGGCTGCGCTGGTCGGTGTTGTGCCAGGGTCCCAGGACCAGCGCGTCGCGGATGATGAGCCAGCCGGTCGCGGTCTGCCAGGTGGTCTCCAGGATCATCCCGCCGGGCAGGTAGCGCCGGGCGGCGGGCACCCTGTGCCCGTACGGGCCGAGCCGGAAATGCCCGGCGCTGCGATCCAGGAGGGCGCCGAAAACGCTGGGCGAATCCGGGCGCGGGACACACATCCATTCCACCGACCCGTTACTGGCGATCAGGCAGGTTGTCTCACAGTCGGACAGGAACGCGTAGTCGTCGATGGTCGGGAAGTTGTCCTCCGGCCGGGTGGGTTCCGACGGGAAAGCGCCGGTCCCGCTGTGGGCGGGTGCGTGCTCGGGAGTCGGCATAACCCATCATGTGTCGCCGGTGCCCGGATCGTCCACCTTCATCCGCCGGTGCGGCGGATGCGGGCCAGCCAGGCGGCGAGTTCGACCTTGCCCGTCGCGTCGGTGGTGAGCTCGTGCGCCTGGTCGGCGACGGTATCGGTGATCCGGCCGTAATAATGGTCGGCCCGCAGTTCCTCGACTTCCCAGCCGGGTCCGGCGAACGCGTCGCGGATGAGCCCGGCGCCGATCCGCGGCCCGAACCCGGGTTCGGCGTCGGAGAGCGCCAGCACATGCACCCGCCCGCCCGGTAGGCACAGCATGCCCAACGTGCGCACATACGCGGCCCGGGCATCGGCGTCCGCCATGAACACGTGGAACAGGGCACTGTCGACGACGGTGTCGAAGGCGCCGAGCGAATCGGTTCCCGACTCGGCGAGCGCGACCATATCCGCGACCTCGAACCGCGCGTTCGGCACGCCCTTGGCGGCGGCGTTGCGGCGGGCATAGGCGACCGCGCTGGGGGAGAGGTCGACGCCGAGGACGTCGTAGCCGAGTGCGGTGAGCGCGATGGTGTGTTCACCGGCGCCGGTGCCGGGGTCGAGCACCCGGCCACGGATGCCGCCCGCGCGTTCCAGGGCGACGATCGCGGGCTGGGGTTCGCCGATGATCCACGGCGCGGTGTCGTTGTCGTAGGCGGAGTTCCATACCTCGGTGGCCTCTGTCATGCCTCCAGGCTGCAACCTCGACCCGGGTTGAGGTCAAGACGGGACGCGGGTGGCGGCCCCGGGTGTTCTACGCTGGTCGCCGTGGAGCGTATTGCCGGCTGGTGGGACGGGTTCGAGTTGTGGGTGGCGGGGCTGCCCTTCATACCCCAGTTCCTCGTGGTGTTGGTCGGCATGGTGCCGATCAGCTTCGGTATCGCCTATCTGATCGACCGGGTCCTGCGGCTGGTGGCCACCGCGCTGGGCCGCGGCGAGGACCGCGATTCCGGAAACGAGGCGTGCTGATGCCACGCTCGCGAGTACAGCTGGCGCTGCTGGCGCTGCTGGCGTTGGTGCTCATCGCCTGGCTGCTGACCAGGTGAGCGGTACCGCCGTCCGCGCTGGTGGTTGCCGGTCGCCACTAGACTTGCGCCGGTTCCGCGCAGAAAGGCCCGTCATGTCCGCTGTCCGCCGCCGTTTCCTCGCCGCCGTGGTGGCGTTGCCGGTGCTGGTTTCGGCATGCGCGGGCGGGTCCAGTGATGTGGTCGGGGGCACCGCCGCCGACGGCAGCGGCGGGACCGTCGACCTGTACGCGTACGCCATCCCCAAACCCGGCTACGACCTGGTGATCCCCGAGTTCAACGAAACCGAGGCCGGCGACGGTGTGGAGGTGCGCCAGTCCTACGGCGCCTCCGGGGACCAGTCCCGCAAGATCGCCCGCGGGGCCCCCGCCGATGTGGTGAGTTTCTCGCTCGAGCCCGATATCACCCGGCTGGTGGACGCCGGGCTGGTGGATCCGGACTGGAACGCCGACGCCACCCGGGGTGTGCCGTTCGGGTCGGTGGTGTCGCTGGTGGTGCGGACCGGCAACCCCAAGGGCATCCGGGGCTGGGACGATCTGCTGCGACCCGATGTCGAGGTGGTCACTCCCAATCCGTTCAGTTCCGGATCGGCGAAATGGAATCTGCTGGCCCCATATGCCGCGGCAAGCGCCGGTGGTCGCGATCCCCAGGCGGGAATCGACTATCTGAACCAGATGCTCACCCGTGTGCGGGTGCAGCCGAAATCCGGCCGGGAGGCCACCGAAACCTTCCTGCAGGGCACCGGCGATGTGCTGATCAGCTACGAGAACGAGGCGTTGTTCGCGCAGCGGCACGGGGACCCCGTCGAGCACATCGTGCCGGAGACCACCTTCAAGATCGAGAATCCGGTCGCGGTGCTCGAACATGCCCAGCATCCGGACCAGGCCCTGGCGTTCCGCGATTTCCTCTACACCCCGGCCGCCCAGAAGGCGTGGGCGGAGGCGGGGTTCCGGCCCGTCGACCCCGGAGTGGCCGCCGAGTACGCCGAGGTGTTCCCGCAACCCGCGACCCTGTACACCATCGCCGACCTCGGCGGCTGGGAAAGGGTCGAGGACGAACTGTTCGCCCCGGACTCCGGTTCCATCGCCGTGGCCTACGACAACGCGACCGAGTAGCCGGGTGACCCGGACCACACGCGATACTCGATACTCGTGACCGAACGCAGCCCCACCGTCGACGCCGCGCCCGCCGGCCCGGATTCCTCCGCAACACCTCGCCGGCCGCTGCGGTCGCGGCTCGGTTTCTCCGGTTCGGTCGGCCCGCTCGGCATCGCCACCGCGATGCTGTGGCTCAGTGTGATCGTGCTGCTGCCACTGGCCGCGCTCACCGTCAGCGCGTTCGACGACGGCTGGGCCGGCTTCTGGGGTGCGATCACCGATTCGTCGGCCCTGGCCGCACTGCGGGTGACGGTCCTGGTCTCGGTGGTCGTCGCGCTGATCAACGTGGTGATGGGAACGCTGATCGCCTGGGTGCTGGTGCGCGACGATTTCCCGGGTAAGAGTGCGGTGAACGCCCTCATCGATCTCCCGTTCGCGCTGCCCACCATCGTCGCCAGCATTGTGCTGCTCGCCCTGTACGGCCCGCAGAGCCCGGTGGATATCCATCTCAACGCCACCCGGCCGGGTCTGGTGGTCGCACTGGCGTTCGTCACACTGCCGTTCGTGGTGCGGTCGGTGCAGCCGGTCCTCATCGAGGCCGATCGCGAGGTGGAGCAGGCGGCGCTCTCACTGGGCGCCGACAACTGGACCACCTTCCGCCGGATCGTGCTGCCGACCCTGGCGCCCGCCATCATCAGCGGCGGCGGGCTGGCCTTCGCGCGCGCGATCGGCGAGTTCGGGTCGGTGGTGCTGATCGGCGGCAATATCCCGCACGACACCCAGGTGGCCTCGCAGTACATCCAGCAACAGATCGAAATCGACCGGCCCGTGAACGCGGCCGCGGTCTCGGTGGCGCTACTGGTGATCGCCTTCGTGGTGCTGCTGGTGCTGCGGATCTTCGCCGAGCGCACCGCGCGGAAGGAACGCGAGGCCCGATGAAACTGTCCACACCGAGCCGGGTGACACTGCGCGTGCTCGCCCTCGGCTACCTGCTCGTCCTGCTGGTGCTGCCCCTGGGCATCATCCTGTACCGGGCGTTCGAGCACGGTATCGGCGCTTTCATCGACCAGATCACCACCCCGGCCGCCATCTCCGCCTTCAACCTGTCCATGATCATCCTGGCCATCGTGGTGCCGGTGAACGTGATCCTCGGCGTGGTGATCGCGCTGGCCCTCGTCCGCGGCAACTTCCCGGGCCGGCGCCTGCTGCAGGGCATCGTGGACCTGCCCTTCGCGGTGTCACCCGTGGTGGTGGGTGTCGCGCTGATCATGCTGTGGGGAGTCGGCGGCTGGTTCGGCGTGGTCACCGAATGGGGCTTCCGGGTGATCTTCGCGCTACCGGGCATGGTGCTGGCGACCATCTTCGTGACCATGCCGTTCGTGGTCCGCGAGGTGGAACCGGTGCTGCACGAGATCGGCGACGACCAGGAACAGGCCGCCGCCACCCTCGGCGCCTCTGGCTGGCAGACCTTCTGGCGCATCACGGTCCCCGCGATCCGCTGGGGCCTCACCTACGGCGTCGTGCTCACCGTGGCCCGCGCGCTCGGCGAGTTCGGCGCGGTGATCATGGTGTCGTCCGGTTTCCCCGGCGTCTCGCAGACGCTGACCCTGCTGGTGCACGAACGCTATATCAACGATCACAACGATTTCGGCGCGTACTGCGCCGCAGTTCTGCTGATGGGTCTCGCGCTCATCACCCTGCTGTTGATGACGCTCCTGGAACGTAAGCGGGAGACATCTTGATGGTGCACGCCGGAGGCCGCCCATGATCACCGTGACCAACGCGCGCAAGAACTACGGTTCCTTCGCCGCCCTCGACGACGTCAGCCTGGAGATACCCTCCGGCGAGCTGACCGCGCTGCTGGGCCCCTCCGGTTCCGGGAAGTCGACGCTGCTGCGCTCGATCGCCGGGCTGGAGAGCCTCGATTCGGGGGTGGTGACCATCGGCGGCCGCGACGTGACCCGGGTGCCGCCGCAGAAACGCGATATCGGCTTCGTCTTCCAGCACTACGCGGCGTTCAAACATATGACGGTCCGCGACAACGTCGCCTTCGGCCTGACCATCCGGAAACGGCCCAAGAACGAGATCGCCAAACGGGTCGACGAGCTACTCGGCATCGTCGGGCTCGACGGGTTCCAGCACCGGTATCCGGCACAGTTGTCCGGCGGCCAGCGGCAGCGGATGGCGCTGGCGCGGGCGCTGGCCGTGGATCCGCAGGTGCTGTTGCTGGACGAGCCGTTCGGCGCGCTGGACGCCAAAGTCCGCGCCGACCTGCGCACCTGGCTGCGCCGCCTGCACGAAGAGGTGCACGTGACCACGGTGCTGGTCACCCACGACCAGGAGGAGGCGCTCGACGTCGCCGACCGGATCGCGGTGATGAACGCGGGCCGGATCGAGCAGGTCGGCTCACCCGAAGATGTCTACGACCGCCCCGCCGGCGAATTCGTGATGACGTTCCTCGGCGCCGTCGCCCGGCTGAACGGGCATCTGGTGCGTCCGCACGATATCCGGGTGGGCCGCGATCCGAGTATGGCCATGGCCGCCCACGAGGGAACAGCGGAATCGGCGGGAGTCACCCGGGCCACGATCGAACGGGTGGTGCGCCTCGGGTTCGAGGTCCGGGTAGAAATGCGCAACGCCGCCACCGGCGACCTGTTCGTCGCCCAGGTGACCCGCGGCGACGCCGAGGCACTGCGCCTGACCGAGGGAGAAACGGTCTACGCCCGCGCCACCAGAATCCCCGAGCTGTAATTTTCTAAGGGGTGGGTAGGTGGGTTGGAGTGGCCCCTCCGCGAAGAGGAGTTCGGATCGACCCCTCCGTGAAGGGTCGGGCTGTGATTTTGGAGCGGCTCCGCCGCTCGAGGGTGGGGCCCTATTAACCCGGTTCTTCACTCCCGCCGGTCGGTCGCTGCGCTCCCTCCCTCTGGTCGCTCCAGAACCGGGCGGGCCCCACCCAGGACAGATTGCGACCATCCGGATAAAACGTGAGATCCCCGCGAACGCGGCCCCGTACTACGCAGCGCATGGTCCGGTACCGGCGTCACTACCCGGTTCCGATCCGGACAGGGCTCAACCCATTGGATGGGTCACGTCCTCGGTGCCGAGTTCAGCGAGGCCCTGAAAGGGTTCGGCCCGCGTCTGCTGTCAGCCCTCGAAGCGCATGTGGCGAAGCCACGAGTCTCGAGG
>NZ_JBEZYU010000049.1:0-42894 GCF_040638875.1 Nocardia sp. NPDC024068
GGCGTTGGCGACGATGGTGGTGCTGAGTAGCGCGGTGAACAGCGCGGCCAGCAGGCCGGTCATCGCTTCGAGGATCTGGCGATGGCTCATGGCGACCGGCTCGCGTGAGACCGGCGCCGCGGTATCAGTCGACATCGACTCTCTCTTCCGAATGTTTCTGGTGGTCGGCCGCGGCGCTGCGGCTGTCCCGTTCGATGAGGCGGCTCCGGAGCGTGTGCAGGATCTGCCGCGCGCGTTCCGCGTCGTCCTGGGTCCAGTCGGCCAGAACCTCCTGGAGGCCTCGGACCCGCGATTCGCGGATGCGGGCCAGGAGTTCGCGGCCGGCGGGGGAGACCTCGACGCGGGTGGCGCGGGCGTCGCTGGGATCGGTATTGCGCACCACATAGCCGTCGGAGACGAGCTCGCTGATGTGGCGGCTCATGGCCGAGGCGCTGATACCGATCTGGCAGGCGAGTTCGACCTGACGGCAGGGCCCCGCCATTTCCAGATTGACGAGGACACTGATTCCACCCGGCAGCAGGTTGCCCTCTTCGGGCTGTGCGAGAGACCGGCGCAATGCTCGACTGATCAGAAACAGTTCGTCGAGAACGCCCTGTGCGGTGTCGGGTGAAACGGCCATGTGGGCTCCAGAGATTGTTCAGTTGCTTGCGGTAATCAACTATATGTTTGTTGCTTTACCTAATCAACAATCTGGCGGTGTGCCGGTGACCACAGCCGACCAGCGCAAACGCGAAGACCCGGGTCCGCGAACCCGGGTCTTCGCGCTACGCGGCGGGTTACCGGACGAAGTGGCCCGCGCTGTCGGCCAGATTCAGCAGCGGCTGGGCCACGATGCCGAAGAACAGGGTCGCCGCGGCGGAGATACCGATCAGTGCCGTGGTGGCCGGCGGGACGGCGAGAACCGGCGGATCCGCGGGGGGATCGGTGAAGAACATCAGCACGATCACCCGGATATAGAAGAAGGCCGCCATGGCGCTGGCCAGGACACCGATCACGACCAGGAATCCCGCCTCGCCCGCGGCCGCGGCCTGGAACACCGCGAATTTCGCGACGAAACCGGCGGTGAGCGGGATACCCGCGAACGACAGCAGGAGCAACGCATAGGCGCCCGCGAGCCAGGGCGAGCGGCGGCCGAGACCGGCCCACCGTGACAATTCGGTGGCCTCGGTGCCGTCGGCTTCGCGTACGGTGCTCACGATCGCGAACGCGCCGAGGGTGCCGAGGGCGTAGACGGCCAGGTAGAAGAGGGTGGCCGAGGTACCCCGGTCATCCGCCGCGACCAGGGCGGTGAGCAGGAAGCCGGTATGCGCGATCGAGGAGTAGGCGAGCATGCGCTTCATATCGGTCTGTGTGATCGCCAGCACCGCACCGACCAGCATGGTGGCCACGGCGACCGCGGCGAGCACCGGGCGCCAGTCGGCGGCGATCCCGGGCACGCCGACCTGCAGGACCCGCAGCAGCGCGCCGAGGGCGGCGACCTTGGTGGCCGCGGCCATGAACGCGGTGACCGGGGTCGGGGCGCCCTGGTACACATCGGGCACCCAGGCCTGGAACGGCACGGCGCCGATCTTGAACAGCAGACCCACCGCCAGCATCGCCACCCCCAGCAGCGCCAGGGTCGGTTCGCCGGTCTCGGCCGCGAGGGCGTCGGCGATCCCGGTGAGCCGGACCGTCCCGGCCTGGCCGTACAGCAGGGCCACGCCGTACAGGAAGAACGCCGAGGAGAACGCACCGAGCAGGAAGTACTTCATCGCCGCTTCCTGCGAGAGGAGGCGACGCCGGCGGGCCAGCCCACACAGCAGATACAGCGGCAGGGAGAGCACCTCGAGCGCGACGAACATCGTGAGCAGATCATTGGCGGCGGGGAACAGCAGCAGCCCGCCCAGTGCCAGCATCAGCAGCGGGAACACCTCGGTGGGGGTGATACCCGCGGTCGCCGCGGACCGCTCGGTGGCGCTGCCGGGTACGGCGGAGGCCTGCGGGGTGAACGCGTCCATACCGTAGCCGGGCGCGGCGGCGGCGCGGCTCCAGGTGCCCGGACCCGAGCGCGGCCGGGGCAGCGGCCCGCGTTCCGCGGCGAAGGGTACGACCAGGATCGCGACGATCAGCATCGTCGCCTGCAGGAACAGGGTGACCCCGTCGACGGCGACCGCGCCGCCCACCGCGGTGGTGGAGGTACCGGCGAGCAGGATCACCGCCACCAGCGCCGCGGTCAGCCCGGCCATCGTCAGGGTGAGCTGGGTGGCATAACGCCGGGCCCGGGGGACGAAGGCGTCCACCAGAACTCCCAGTACGGCCGCGCCGAAGACCACGAGAATCGGTGCCAGGACGTGGTATTCGATACTCGGTGCCGGGATGGACGCGGCGAGGATCGCGCCTCCGGTCGGCTCAGCGCTCATGATGCACACCTCCGCTGTTCGCCGCCTCCGGCCGGGCCGGTACCGGTGGTGGTGGATCGGCACTTCCGATGGTGGTGAGGGTCTGATTCACGGCGGGATCGATGAAATCCAGCACCGGTTTGGGGTACAGGCCGAAGAAGATCAGTGCGGCGATGAGCGGCACCACCACCGCGAGTTCGCGCGGAACGAGGTCCCGGATGCGTTCGCTGCCCTCGGCCACCGGGCCGGTCATCATCCGCTGATACAGCCAGAGAACGTAGACCGCGGCCAGGACCAGGGCGGCCGACGCGATCACCGCGGCCACCTGATACCTGCTGAAGGTGCCGATCAGGACGAGGAATTCGCTGACGAACGGGGCCAGTCCGGGTAGCGACAGTGTCGCCAGGCCGGCGATGAAGAACGTTCCGGCCAGCACCGGCGCGACCTTCTGCACACCGCCGTAGTCGGCGATGAGCCGGCTGCCGCGCCGCGACACCAGGAAGCCCGCCACCAGGAACAGTGCCGCCGTGGACAGTCCGTGATTCACCATGTACAGGGTCGCGCCGGTCTGGCCCTGACTGGTCATGGCGAAGATGCCGAGCACGATGAATCCGAAATGCGAGATCGAGGTGTAGGCGATCAGCCGCATCACATCGGTCTGCCCGATGGCCAGCAGCGCGCCGTAGAGGATCCCGATCACGGCCAGCGTGATCACCAGCGGGGCGTAGGTGCGCGCGGCATCCGGGAAGAGCAGCAGGCAGTAGCGCAGCATGCCGAAGGTGCCGACCTTGTCCACCACGGCCATCATCAGGACCGCGCTGGCAGGTGTCGCGGCGACGGCGGAGTCCGGAAGCCAGGTGTGCAACGGCCACAGCGGGGCCTTCACCGCGAAGGCGAACAGGAATCCGAGGAACAGGGCGTTGAGGAGCGCGGGCGCGGCGCCGAGCTGCCCGGAGTTGGCGGCTTCCACCACCAGCCGCAGATCGAAGGTGCCCGCGCCGTCCGCTCCGAGATCCTGCTGGACGGTCAGGACGTAGAGCCCGATCACCGCCGCCAGCATGATCAAACCGCCGAGCAGGTTGTACAGCAGGAATTTCACCGCCGCCCGGGAACGCTGCCGGCGCACCTGCGCGTCGTCGGTGCGGGGTCCGAAGCCGCCGATGAGGAAGTACATCGGGATGAGCATGGCCTCGAAGAACACGTAGAACAGCAGGATGTCGAGCGAGACGAACGAGACCAGGACCATCGCCTCGACCAGCAGGGTGAGCGCGATATAGGTATGGGTCACCCGCTTCCCGGTGCCGACCTCGCGGTCGTCGTGCCATCCGGCCAGGACCAGCAGCGGTACCAGGCCCGCGGTGAGCAGCACCAGGACCAGCGCGATCCCGTCCACTCCGACGGTGTAACCGGCACCGAACGCCGGTATCCAGGTACGGGATTCGACGAATTGGAACTGCTCGCCCCCCGGCTGGAAGGCGGCGGCGATTCCGAGTGCCACCACGAAGGTGCCGATCGCGAACAGCAGGCCCAGCCAGCGGGCCGCCGCCCGTCCGGACGCGGGCAGTAGGAGTACGACCACCGCACCCACCACGGGAAGCAGCCACAGTATGGTCAACCAGGGCACGTCGCTCACCAGATCCTCACGGCCAGCAGGGCTGCGGCCACCAGGGCCGCGCCGGTGAACATGGACAGGGCATACGAACGGACGAAACCGGTCTGGATCCGGCGGAACCGCGCGGACACCCCGCCGATGACGGCGGCGGTGCCGTTGACGAGACCGTCGATTCCGCGGTTGTCGAGGAACACCAGCGACCGGGTCAGATGCCGGCCGGGTCGCATGAAGACCGCCTCGTTGACCGCGTCCCCGTACAGGTCGCGACGCGCGGCGACGGTCAGCGCGGTCACCGCCTCGGGGGCGGTCTCGGGGACTTCGGCGCGCGCGTACTGCCGGTACGCGACTCCTACGCCGACCGCGACCACCACCAGCGCGAGACCGGTGATCACCGGAACCGGCAACGCGGGCTCGCCGTGATGCTCGCCGACCACGGGCGCGAGCCAGTGCTGTAGTGAAGAACCCCACACGAATACCGCGCCGGCGCCGACCGACCCCAGGGCCAGCAGGATCATCGGGCCGGTCATGACCCCGGGTGATTCGTGCGGATGGGTATCCGGTTTCCAGCGCCGCCCGCCGAAGAAGGTCAGCAACATGACCCGGGTCATGTAGAAGGCGGTGAGCCCGGCGCCGAGCAGGGTCACGGTGCCCAGAATCGGTCCCGCGATACCGTCCGCGGCGAAGGCCGCCTCGATGATCCGGTCCTTGGAGAAGAAACCGGCGAACGGCGGCACCCCGATGATCGCGAGGTAGCCGAGACCGAAGGTGACGTAGGTGATCGGCAGCAGGGTGCGCAGCCCGCCGTAGCGTCGCATATCGGTTTCGTCGTCCATGGCGTGCATCACCGAGCCCGCGCCGAGGAACAGGCCCGCCTTGAAGAAACCGTGGGTCAGCAGATGCATGATGGCGACCGCGTACCCGGCAGGACCCAGACCGACGGCCAGGACCATATAACCGATCTGGCTCATGGTGGACGCGGCCAGCGCCTTCTTGATGTCGTCCTTGGCGCAGCCGATGATCGCGCCGAACAGCAGCGTCACCGCACCGACCACGACCACCGCCACCTGGGCGGTGGGTGCGAGGTTGTAGAGGGGGTTGGAGCGGGCGATCAGGTACACACCGGCGGTCACCATGGTGGCGGCGTGGATGAGCGCGGAAACGGGGGTCGGGCCCTCCATGGCGTCCCCGAGCCAGGACTGCAGCGGTACCTGGGCGGATTTACCGCAGGCCGCCAGCAGCAGGAACAGCCCGATGGCGGTGAGCGTTCCGTCGCTCGCGCCGGGCGCGGCGTCGAATACCGCGGTGAAATCGAGGGATCCGAAGGTCGCGAACATGACCATCATGGCCAGCGCCAGTCCCATATCGCCGACCCGGTTGACGACGAACGCTTTCTTGGCCGCCGTGGCCGCCGACGGTTTGTGATACCAGAATCCGATCAGCAGATAGGACGCCAGACCGACACCCTCCCAGCCCAGGTAGAGCACCAGGTAGTTGTTCGCCAGCACCAGCAGCAGCATGGCGGCGAGGAACAGGTTGAGGTAGGCGAAGAATCGGCGCCGGCCCGGATCGGTACTCATATAGCCGACCGAATAGATATGGATCAGTGAGCCCACACCGGTGATGAGTAGCGCGAAACAGATCGACAGCTGGTCCAGGCCCAGGCCGAAGTCGAGCTGTAGCCCGGCCACCGGAACCCAGCTGAACAGGTCGACGGCGACCGCGCGGTCGGCGTCGGCCCGGCCCAGCATCCCGAAGAACGCGAGCACGGCCACCACGAACGACGCCAGTGCGGCCACGGTGGCGAGCAGATGACCCCAGGCGTCGGCCCGGCGTCCGGTGAGCAGCAGTACGGCGGCGCCGGCCAGGGGCAGGGCGGGCAGCAGCCACAGCGATGCGGTATCCATCTCAGAACCGCAGCAGGTTGGCGTCGTCGACCGAGGTCGAGCGGCGGGCGCGGAAAATGGTGATGATGATGGCCAGGCCGACCACGACCTCGGCGGCGGCGACCACCATCGTGAAGAAGGCGAAGACCTGACCGTCCAGGTTCGCGTGCATCCGGGCGAAGGTGACGAACGCGAGGTTCACCGCGTTGAGCATCAGCTCGATGCACATGAACACGATGATCGCGTTACGCCGCAACAGGACTCCGGCCGCGCCGATGGTGAACAGCAGGGCGGATAGGAAAAGATAGTTCTCGGGGTTCACCGGGTACCTTCCTCATCGGCCGGGCGAGCGGTGGTGTGGCCGGCGCCGAGCGCCGCAGTGTCACCGGCGCCGAGCGCCGAACTGTGACCGGCGCCGAGCGCCGAACTGTGACCGGCGCCCGGCGCGGTGTCGCCGGTCGCCGGGGCGCCGACCGAGAGCACCGCGGCATCGGTGAGGGCCTGGGTGCGGCGATGGCGCAGGATGGTCGAGACCGATAGCTCTTCGAAGGATCCATCGGGGAGCCGGGCGGGTATATCGACGGCGTTGTGCCGGGCATAGACGCCGGGAGTGGGCAGCGGCGTCGGCCGGTGCCCGGCATCGCGGAACCGTCGCCGGGACAGCTCCCGCTGGCCGAGTTTCGGTCCGAAGTGTTCGCGGTGCGCGAGCAACATGGCGCCGATGGTGGCCGCGATGAGCAGGGCGCCGGTGAGTTCGAAGGCCCACACATAGCGGACGAAGATCAGCTCGGCGAGTTCGCCGATCACATCGCGGCCCGGAAAACCGGTGGCGGGGAATTCGATGCCGGAGCGCCGCACCCCGTGGGCGATACCGGTGCACAGCAGCAGCCCGAACCCGATACCCACCACCGCCGCGGCGATCCGCTGGCCGCGCAGGGTCTCCTTCAGCGATTCCGCGGAATCGACGCCCACCAGCATCAGTACGAACAGGAACAACATCATGACCGCGCCGGTGTAGACCACGATCTGCACCACCCCGAGGAACAGTGCGTCCTGGGCGATGTAGAACACCGCCAGCGTGATCATCGTGGCCGCCAGGCAGATGGCCGAATGAACGGCCTTGGCCGCGAACACCATACCGAGCGCGCCCAGCACCGCCAACGGCGCGAGGATCCAGAACTGCACCGCCTCACCGGTTCCCGTCTCGGTGAGGGGTGCGGCGGCGAGGAGGGCGGGCGAGGTGGCGAGTGTCATCGGAGACCTCCCTGGGCGGTATCCGCGGTCGGCCGTTCGGGGGTGCCCCGCACCCGGCCCAGGTAGTAGTCGGCCTCGGTGGTTCCCGGGGCCATGGCATGCGGCGGGGCCTGCATATCCGGCGCGAGCGGGGCGAGCAGCCGGTCCTTCTCGTAGATCAGATCGGCCCGGTTGTCATCGGTGAGCTCGTACTCGTTGGTCATGGTCAGGGCGCGGGTGGGGCAGGCCTCGATGCACAATCCGCAGCCGATACAGCGCAGATAGTTGATCTGATACACCTGCCCGTACCGCTCACCGGGAGAGAAGCGCTGCTCGTCGGTGTTGTCCGCGCCTTCGACGTAGATCGCGTCGGCCGGGCAGGCCCAGGCGCACAGTTCGCAGCCGATGCACTTCTCCAGCCCGTCGGGATGGCGGTTGAGCTGATGGCGGCCGTGGTAGCGCGGCGCGGTCGGGACCTTCTCCTCGGGGTAGAACTCGGTGTTCGGCTTCTTGAACATGGTGCGGAAGGTGACCGCGAAACCGGCCAGCGGTTCGAGGAGCCCGGGGGAGGAGGTGATGGTCGAGGTCTTCTCCGGTAGTGGCGGGGTTGGGAACCCCAGGAACACCTCAGTACCGCCGGACGACCTCGGCGCGGCACCGGGAGCCGGCAGATCGTCCTCGGGTCCGAACTCCGGCGCCCGTGCGGGTGCGTTCCCGGCCCGGAGGAACAGGCCGACCAGCAGCCCGGTGATCAGCAGCCCGCCGATCACCAGAATCGGGGTGGCGACGGGGTAGCCCTCGAGGTCGAGAACCCGGGCGGTGGCCACCACCATCACCCAAGCGAGCGAGGTCGGGATGAGCAGCTTCCAGCCCAGATTCATGAACTGGTCGTAGCGCAGGCGGGGCAGCGTACCGCGCAACCAGATGAATACGAACAGGAACATCCAGACCTTGGCGGTGAACCACAGCAGCGGCCACCAGCCCGAATTCGCGCCCTCCCACAGGTTGATCGGGAACGGCGCCCGCCAGCCGCCCAGGAACATGGTCGTCGCCAGCGCGGAGACGGTCGCCATGTTCACGTATTCGGCGAGCATGAACATCGCGAACTTCAGCGACGAGTACTCGGTGTGGAAACCACCGACGAGTTCTCCCTCCGCCTCCGGCAGATCGAAGGGCGCCCGGTTGGTCTCGCCGACCATCGAGATGCAGTAGATGAGGAACGAGGGCAGCAGCAGGAAGACGTACCAGGTGGGCTGCTGCGCGGCGATGATCCCGGAGGTGGCCATGGTGCCGCCGAGCAGGAAGACCGCCGCGAAGCACAGGGCCATGGCGATCTCGTAGGAGATCACCTGGGCGGTGGAGCGCAACCCCCCGAGCAGCGGGTACGTCGATCCCGACGCCCAGCCCGCGAGCACGATCCCGTACACCCCGATCGAGGTGACCGCCAGGATGTACAGCACGCCCACCGGCAGATCGGTCAGCTGCAGGGCGGTGTTCTGCCCGAAAACCGAGACCTCCGGCCCGAACGGGATGACCGCGAAGGCCAGCACGGCGGATACCACCGAGATGATCGGGGCGAGTACGAAAATCGGCTTGTCGACGATCGCGGGGACGATATCTTCCTTGAACGCCATCTTCACGCCGTCGGCGGCGCTCTGCAGCAGCCCCTTGGGGCCCACCCGGTCGGGGCCGACGCGCATCTGCATCCAGGCCACGACCTTACGTTCCACCAGCACGCCGAACAGCACGGTCAGCAGGAGGAATACGAAGATGGCCACAGCCTTGGCGGCGACCAGCCACAGCGGGTCGAGGCCGAAGAGGGACAGGTCATACATGATCGGATGCCTCCGTCCGAGGGTCGGCGCGCCGCACCGTGACGACACTGCCCGGCCCGGCGCCGAGATCGGTGTAGAGCGCGCAGCCGGGTGAGTTCATCGGCAGCCAGACCACCCGGTCCGGCATCTCGGTGACCTCCGCGGGCAGGGTGACGGTGCCGTATTCGGTGCCGACGGTCACCGGGTCGCCATCGGCCGCACCCGCTTCGGCGGCGGTGGCGGCCGACAGCCGCAGCACCGGCTGCCGGGCGATACCCGCCAGGTTGGGCTCACCGTCCTGCATACGGCCGCGATCCAGCAGCATCCGCCAACCGGCCAGGACCGCCCTGCCCGGACCGGCCGTGGCCGCCGGTGCGGCCGGATACCGCGGCGGTGCGGCGGTCGCGCCGGTCCAGGGGCCGAGCCGGTCGAGTTCGGCGCGCACGGTCGCGGAATCGGGCGCGCCGAGTGCGAATCCCATCTCCGCGGCGAGGCTGTGCAGGACCCGCTGGTCGGACAGCGGTGCGGCGGTGCGGCGCACGGTGTTGTCGGTCAGCGCCGCCGCGAACGGCCGGGGCCGGCCCTCCCAGGTACGGAAGGTGCCGGACTTCTCCGTCGCCGTCGCCACCGGGAACACCACGTCGGCCGATGCCGTGACCTCGCTGTGCCGCTGCTCCAGCGAAACCACGAAATCCGCTGTCCTCAGCGCGGCCCGGGCGGCGACGGGGTCGGGCATATCGGCGAGTTCCACACCGCCGACGAGGAAGGTGCCCCCGGTTTCGGCGCCCGCCAGCATCGCACCGATATCGCGGCCGGGCTCGGCGGGCAGGTCGGAGATGTTCCACACTTCGCAGACCTGTCGGCGGGCTTCGGGGTCGCTGAGTGGGCGCCCGCCGGGTAGCAGCGCCGGCAGCGCTCCCGCTTCCACCGCACCGCGTTCACCCGCACGTCGCGGCACCCAGGCCAGTGCCGCGCCGGTCTGGGCCGCGAGCCGGGCCACCGCCGACAGTGCGCCGGGGGCCGCCGCCAGCCGTTCCCCGGCCAGGATGACGGCACCGGGTTCGCGCAGCAACCGTGCCAAGGTCTCGGGTCCGGGGGTCATTCCGGGGGATTCGAGGGTGCCGAGGATCTGCGCCTCGGCACCGGGCACCGCCGGCACGAGCGTGCCCGACATCCGTACCAGCCCACGGGAGGCGAACGCGGCGAGGGAGAAGATCGGCAGACCGCCGGTGCGTGCCGCCTTCCGCAACCGCAGATAGACGATGGGGGACTCCTCCTCCGGCTCGAAGCCGGCGAGCAGCACCACCGGAGCGGTGGCGAGGCTTTCGTAGCTCACCGCGTCGGTATGGCCCGCCACCCAGGCGCCCAGGAATTCGGCCTCTTCCGCGGAATGGGCCCGGGCCCGGAAATCGATATCGTTGGTGCCCAGCACCACCCGGGCGAATTTGGCGTAGGTGTAGGCCTCTTCCTCGGTGATCCGCCCGCCGGGCAGTACCGCTGTCCTGCCGTTGCCGGCGCGCAGGCCGCGCGCGGCCGCGGCCAGCGCCTCCGACCACGAGCAGGGCGCCAGCTCACCGTCCGGCCCACGCAATAGGGGGGTGGTGATGCGGTCGGGCTCGGTGGCGTAGGCGAAGGCCCACCGGCCCTTGTCGCAGTTCCATTCCTCGTTGACCTGTGGATCGTCACCGGCCAGCCGCCGCAGCACCTTGCCGCGGCGATGGTCGGTGCGCTGGGCGCAACCGGAAGCGCAGTGCTCGCAGATATTCGGACTGGACACCAGGTCGAAGGGGCGGGCCCGGAACCGGTAGCTGGTGCCGGTGAGCGCGCCGACCGGGCAGATCTGGACGGTGTTCCCGGAGAAGTAGGAGTCGAGCGGTTCGTGCTCGGCCGTGCCGACCTGCTGCAGGGCGCCGCGGTCGAGCAGTTCGATGAACGGATCGCCGGCCACCTGCTGGGAGAAGCGGGTGCACCGGGCGCACAGCACACAGCGCTCGCGATCCAGCAGCACCGCGCTGGACAGCGGAATCGGCTTCTCGAATGTACGTTTCACACCCTCGAACCGGGTTTCCGTGCGGCCCGTGGACATCGCCTGGTTCTGCAGCGGGCATTCGCCGCCCTTATCGCAGACGGGGCAGTCCAGCGGATGATTGATCAACAGCAGTTCCATCACGCCCTGCTGGGCCTTCGCCGCGGCCTCCGAACTCAGCTGGGTCCGCGCCACCATGCCCTCGGTGACCGGCATGGTGCAGGAGGCCACCGGTTTACGCTGGCCCTCCACGTCCACCAGGCACTGCCGGCACGCGCCCACCGGCGCGAGCAGCGGATGATCGCAGAACCGCGGGATCTGCACCCCGATCAGTTCGGCGGCACGGATCAGCAGGGTGCCGGGCGGCACACTGACGGTCGTCCCGTCGATGGTGAGGGTGACCAGATCGGCCGGCTGCAGATCGGCGGAATCGGAGCGAACGGTGGCTGTCATCGGTTTCCCTCTCCGGCCGCGGATCCGGCCCAGGCGGTCGCGCGGGCGGGATCGAAGGGGCAGCCACCCTGTTCCAGATGGGTGATGTACTCGTCGCGGAAGTACTGCATCGAGGAGACGATGGGACTGGCCGCGCCGTCACCGAGCGCGCAGAAGGATTTGCCGTTGATGTTGTCGGCGATATCCAGCAGTTTGTCGAGATCGGCGGGTGTGCCCACTCCGGACTCCAGCCGGGTGAGCAACTGCACCAGCCAGTACGTGCCCTCCCGGCACGGGGTGCACTTACCGCAGGATTCGTGGGCGTAGAACTCGGTCCAGCGGAGTACGGCCCGGACCACGCAGGTGCTGTCGTCGAAGATCTGCAGCGCCTTGGTGCCCAGCATGGAACCGTTGGCCATGACGTTCTCGTAGTCCAGGGGGACATCGAGGTGCTCGGCGGTGAACAAGGGCGTGGACGAGCCGCCCGGGGTCCAGAACTTCAGGTCGTGTCCGGCGCGGACGCCGCCCGCGTAGCCGAGCAGCTCCCGCAGGGTGATGCCCAGCGGCGCTTCGTATTGGCCGGGCCGGGCGATATGCCCGGACAGCGAGTACAGGGTGAAGCCGGGAGATTTCTCGCTGCCCATGGACCGGAACCAGGTGGTGCCGTGCCGCAGGATCGGCGGAACGCTGGCGATGGATTCCACGTTGTTCACCACCGTCGGACTGGCGTACAGCCCGGCGACCGCCGGGAACGGTGGCCGCAACCGGGGCTGTCCCCGCCGGCCTTCGAGGGAATCGAGCAGTGCCGTTTCCTCGCCGCAGATATAGGCACCGGCACCGGCGTGCACGATGAGTTCGAGATCGAAACCCGATCCGAGAATATCGCGGCCCAGCAGCCCGGCGGTGTAGGCCTCGGCCACCGCGGCCTGCAGCCGGCGTAGTACGGGCACCACCTCACCGCGCAGATAGATGAACGCGTGCGCGGCGCGGATCGCGTAGGCGGCGATGATCACGCCCTCGATCAGCGCGTGCGGATCGGCCAGCAGCAGGGGAATATCCTTGCAGGTCCCCGGTTCGGACTCGTCGGCGTTGACCACCAGATAGTGCGGCTTCACCGTGCCGTCCGGTTCGGGATCC
Organism: Nocardia sp. NPDC024068; assembly: GCF_040638875.1. NCBI lineage: Bacteria > Bacillati > Actinomycetota > Actinomycetes > Mycobacteriales > Nocardiaceae > Nocardia > Nocardia sp. NPDC024068. The sequence goes on from NZ_JBEZYU010000049.1 coordinate 12,516, forward strand.
TGGGGGATGAACCCCCATTTCATCCCGGTCGGGAAACCGGCGCCGCCGCGGCCGCGTAACCCGGCGTCCTTCACCGTGGCGATCACTTCGTCGGGTGTCATACCGAAGGCCACCGGCAGCGCGTCGTAGCCGCCGTGGGCGCGGTAGGTGTCGAGGGTCCACGATTTCGGCAGGCCCCAGTGTTTGCTCAGCACGGGCGTCAGCGTCATGGCATACCGTCCTCGGCCGAGTCGGCGACCTCGGGTGCGCGCAGACCCTGGTCGCGTGCGATCTCCAGGCCGGCCAGCGTCGGGGTGCCGGGCTCCCCGTCCAGGACACCGGGGCGGGTGTCGGGGAACCCGGCCAGGACCCGGGCCGTCTCCCGGAAGGTGCACAGCGGCGCACCCCGGGTCGGGGTGACCTTGTGCCCGGCCCGCAGGGCATCCACCAGCGCCCGCGCCGACTCCGGGGTCTGGTTGTCGAAGAACTCCCAGTTCACCATGACCACCGGTGCGTAATCGCAGGCCGCGTTGCATTCGATGTGCTCGAGGGTGACCGCGCCGTCGGCGGTGGTGTCGCCGTGCCCGATTCCCAGATGGGAGCGCAGCGCGGCGAATATCGCGTCGCCGCCGAGGACGGCGCACAGGGTGTTGGTGCACACACCGACGTGATAATCGCCGGTGGGGGTCCGCCGGTACATGGAGTAGAAGGTGGCCACGGCGGTGACCTCGGCGGCGGTGAGCCCGAGCAACTCGGCGCAGAACCCGATGCCGCTACTGCTGACGTGGCCCTCCTCCGACTGCACCAGATGCAGCAGCGGCAACAGGGCCGATCGGGGCTGGGGATACCGGCCGATGATCTCTTTGGCGTCCGGTTCCAGCCGGGCCCGGACCTCGGCCGGATACGGCTGCGGGCGCGTGCTCAGGCGCAACAGGATCTCGGTCAACGGTCCTCCTTCGAAGGCGGTGCGTACGGTCCGCGGAGGCCGAAGCGAGGGCGGCGGGATCGCCTCATCGGTCCACACCGCCCATCACGGGATCGATACTGGCGACGGCCGCGATCACATCGGCGACCATGCCGCCTTCACAGGTGGCCGCGACGGCCTGCAGATTGGTGAACGAGGGATCGCGATAGTGCACGCGATAGGGGCGGGTGCCGCCGTCGCTGACCATATGCACCCCGAGTTCCCCGCGCGGCGATTCCACCGCCTCGTAGACCTGCCCCGGCGGTACCCGCATACCTTCGGTGACCAGCTTGAAGTGATGGATGAGCCCCTCCATCGAGGTGCCCATGATCTTGCCGATATGCCGCGGTGAGTTGCCGAGGCCGTCGTCCCCCAGGGTCAGATCCGCGGGCCAGGCGATCTTCTTGTCCGACACCATCACCGGCCCCGGCCGCAGCCGGTCCAGGCATTGCTCCACGATCTTCAGCGATTCCTTCATCTCCTCGATCCGGATCAGGTACCGGCCGTAGCAGTCGCAGGTATCGGTGGTGGGGACCGCGAATTCGTAGGTGTCGTACCCGCAGTAGGGCATCGCCTTGCGCAGGTCGTGCGGCAGGCCCGTGGACCGCAGCACCGGGCCGGTGACCCCGAGGGCGATACAGCCGGTGAGGTCGAGATAGCCGATGTCCTGGGTGCGGGCCTTGAAGATCGGGTTGTGGGTGAGCAGATGCTCCATATCGCGCAGACGTTTCGGCATCAGCTCGAGCAGTTCCCGTACCTTGGTGACGCCGTTGTCCGGGAGGTCCTGGGCGATCCCGCCCGGCCGGACGAAGGCGTGATTCATCCGCAGCCCGGTGATCGTCTCGAAGACGTCGAGAATCAGTTCCCGTTCCCGGAAACCGAACAGCATGGGGGTAAGAGCACCCAATTCCATTCCGCCGGTGGCCAGGGCCACCAGATGCGACGAGATGCGATTGAGTTCCATGAGCAGCACCCGGATCACGGTGGCGCGTTCGGGAATATCGCCGGTGATGCCGAGCAGCCGCTCCACGGCGAGGCAGAAGGCGGTCTCGTTGAAGAACGGCGACAGATAGTCCATCCGGGTGACGAAGGTGACGCCCTGCGCCCAGGTCCGGAATTCGAGATTCTTCTCGATTCCGGTGTGCAGGTAGCCGATTCCGCAGCGGGCCTCCACCACGGTCTCGCCCTCGATCTCCAGGATGAGACGGAGTACGCCGTGGGTGGACGGATGCTGCGGGCCCATATTGACGACGATGCGTTCCTCGCCCGCGCCGCGCAGCGCGTCGGCCACCTCGTCCCAGTCCTGTCCCGCGACAGTGATCGCGGGGGTCGTGGTCTCGTCGTGTCCGCCGCCGGGCGGCGGTGCGGGTTCCTCGTGGCCGGGCCCACCGGTGACCCCGGGCCGGGTATCGATCTCGCTCATCAGCTGTACGCCCTCCGCTCATCGGGCGGCGGAATGCGCGCGCCCTTGTACTCCACCGGGATCCCGCCGAGCGGGTAGTCCTTGCGCTGCGGGTGTCCGCGCCAGTCGTCGGGCATCATGATGCGGGTCAGCGACGGGTGCCCGTCGAAACGGATACCGAAGAAGTCGTAGGTCTCCCGCTCGTGCCAATCGCAGGTCGGATACACCCGGTACAGCGACGGAATACGGGGATCGGTATCCGGTGCGGCCACCTCGAGCCGAATACGACGCCCGTGGGTGATGGAATTCAGGTGATAGACGGCGCGCAGTTCGCGACCGGTGTCGTCGGGGTAGTGGACTCCGCTCACGCCGAGGCACAGTTCGAAACGCAGTGCCGGGTCGTCGCGCAGGGCCCGGGCCACCGCCACCAGATGGTCGCGGCGCACATGCAGCGTGAGTTCACCGCGATCGGCCACGATTTTCTCGATCGCGGCGTCGAATCCGGCGCCGGAGCCGAGGGCGCCGCGCAGCAGTGCGATCCCCTCGTCGAACCAGCTACCGTAGGGCGGCGCGCTGCCGCCGGGCAGGGCGACCTCATGCACCAGCCGGCCGTATCCGGAGGTGTCGCCGCTGCCGGCGATTCCGAACATGCCCCGGCGCACGCCGATCACCTCGTCGTGGGGACCCACCGGCTGTTCCGGCTCCACGGCCCGGCTGTCGGTCGACCGGGAGCGCTCGGCGCGCGTGGAATCGGAGCGCTCGGCGCGCGTGGATTCCGGACGCTCGGCGCTCATCGCAGCAACCCCTCCATCCGGATCGTCGGCGTCGCCGCGAGCGCCGCCTGCTCCGCCGCGCGTATGGCCTCGACCCGGTTCACCCCCATGGGTGTCTCCTGGATCTTGGCGTGCAGGGCCAGGATCGCGTTGAGCAGCATCTCGGGTCGCGGTGGACAGCCGGGCAGGTAGATATCCACCGGGACCACGTGGTCGACGCCCTGCACGATCGCGTAGTTGTTGAACATCCCGCCCGAGGAGGCGCAGACGCCCATGGCCAGTACCCATTTCGGCTCGGTCATCTGGTCGTAGACCTGGCGCAGTACCGGCGCCATCTTCTGGCTGACCCGGCCGGCCACGATCATCAGATCGGCCTGCCGTGGTGAGGCGCGGAAAACCTCCATCCCGAAGCGCGCCGAATCGAATCGGCCGCCACCGGTGGCCATCATCTCGATGGCGCAGCAGGCCAGGCCGAAGGTGGCCGGCCATACCGACCCTTTTCGCATATACCCCGCCATGGCTTCGACCGTGCTGAGCACGAAACCGCTGGGCAGTTTCTCTTCCAAACCCATGTCCGACTACTCCCTGGGTCTACGACTCGCGCCTCGGCGCGGGTACGGCTGATCGGAGGTGCGCGGCTAGTCCCAGCTCAGGCCGCCGCGCCGCCATTCATAGGCGTAGGCGACCGAGACGTTGACGATGAACAGCGCCATCGCCACCAGGCCGAACACCCCGAGCGCATCGATATGGACCGCCCACGGGTAGAGGAACACGATCTCGATATCGAAGATGATGAATAGCATTGCGGTGAGGTAGTACTTCACCGGAAAGCGTTGTCCGGTAATACTTCCCGCGCCGCCGGCCGTGGCATGCGGTGTCGGTTCGATACCGCATTCGTAGGCCTGTAGTTTTGCGCGGTTGTAGCGCTTGGGGCCGATCAGGCCGGCGATCAGGACCGAGATCACCGCGAACGCGGCGGCGACGGCGCCGAGAACCAGTATCGGCAGTTCGGTGTTCACGACTGCGCTTCCCCTCCTTGCGAACTGGAACCCCGCGGCGGTTGCCGCCGGATTCCGCGAACGGGGCCGGGCGGTCGATGGGTACGGCCCGCGCCGCCGGATCGTCCCCGGAAATCGAGATCGGGCTGGGGGACCAATCGGCGCCGCGGGTTATATGTCATCTCCCGCGCTCATGTGAGCTACAGCACAGCCTACAACTGTTACGCCAGCGCCAACGCGGTTTCGGGGGCCGCTTTGATCGAATTCGGGACTGAGATTTATGAGCGAAAGAACGTAATCGAACTCACACGACCGCGCGGCGGCGCAGTACCTCGACCACGATCTCGGTGAGTCGCAACGGGTCGATCGGATGCGTGGCGACCGCCTCGGCCCGGGACCAATTCGCCAGCCAGGCATCATCGGCGCGGCCGGTGAGCACGACCAGCGGCGGGCAGTCACCGATCTCGTCCTTGAGCTGTTTGGCCAGACCCATCCCGCCGACGGGAGTGGATTCGCCGTCCAATACCGCGAGATCGACGGCCCCGGCGTCCATCCGCTCCAATACCACCGGGGCAGTGGCCACTTCGAGGTACTCCAGCGGGGGTAGATCAGGGTGCGGGCGCCGTCCCAGCGCCGTCATCACCTGGTTCCGGGTGTCGGCGTCGTTGCTGTAAACCAGGACCCGCAGCGCGGCGGGAGGATTCGCATCGGCCACGTCCGCATGGTACGTCCGCGATCGCGTGGTTCGTGGCACCTTGGCCGAGATGGGTCCGCGACCGTGTCGGTACGATGCCGGCGTGACGGAGGAGCGGGTCGGCGAACTCATCGATACGGTCGCCTGGGTACTGATCGTGGAGGGGCGGATTCTGTGTGCCCGGCCGCGAGGTAAGGATGTGTTCTTCATCCCGGGCGGGAAGCGTGAGCCCGGCGAAACCGATCGGCAGACGCTGCTCCGGGAGGTCACCGAGGAGCTCACGGTCACGCTGCTCCCCGGCACGGTGGAACCTGTGGGCGTCTACGAAGCGCTGGACGGCGCGGCGCTGGTCCGGATGAGCTGCTACCGGGCGGACTATCACGGGACGCTGACCGCGAGCAGTGAGATCGCCGAATTGGCCTGGTTCGGGTACGGCGACCGACCCCGGGTGCCGCCGGTGGACCGGCTCTTGTTCGACGAACTGCACGCCGCCGGGCTGCTGCCCTGAGCGCTGCGGCGGCGGGGCCGTGCGACCGGCCCCGCCACTGATCAGCTCTGTTTGGTGGTGAGATTCGGCCGGGTCGCCCGGTCGATGAGATGCTCGATCAGGCTGAGCAGCACATTCTTCGCCGAGACCCGGTCGCGGGCATCGCACAGCATCACCGGGATGGCCGCTTCCAGGTCGAGCGCGTCGCGCACCTCGTCGATGGTGTAGCGCGGTGCCTCGTCGAAACAGTTCACCGCGATCAGGAAGGGCAGGCCGCGCCGCTCGAAATAATCGATAGCGGCGAAGGAGTTGCCCAAACGGCGCGTATCGGCCAGCACCACGGCTCCGAGCGCACCGCGCGCCAATTCGTCCCACAGGAACCAGAAGCGGTCCTGCCCGGGCGTCCCGAACAGGTACAGCACCAGGTCCTTGTCGATCGTGATGCGACCGAAGTCGAGTGCGACGGTGGTGGTCGTCTTGGATTCGACACCGGACAGATCGTCGATCCCCGTACTGAGTTCGGTGATCATCTCCTCGGTGCGCAGCGGCGGGATCTCGCTGATCGAGGCCACCATGGTGGTCTTGCCGACGCCGAAACCACCAGCGATGAGGACCTTCACCGACGCAGCAAGAGCCGGCGCCCCGGGGTCCATCCGGGCAGGGTCAAATTTTTCGGATTCCATCCAGTACCGCTCGCAATATGTTGAAGTCGCCGGGACCGGACTCCATCTGCACCGGAGCCCGGAAGATCAGATGGCCGTCACCGATCAGATCTCCGACGAGAATCTTGGTCACCGCCAGCGGCAGTTTCAAGGCGGCTGCCACCTCCGCCACGGTTTGTGCTTCCGTGCACAGGTGCACGATATCGATGTATTCGGGTTCACTGCGGCGCAACGGCGGGGCTCCCCGGGCTTTGACCACGACAGTGAGCATATCCAGATCGTGGCCCGCACCCATGGTGCGGCCCCGGGTGATGGCATACGGCCGCACCAGAGGTCCGGCGTCGTCATCGAACCAGGGATCCCGTGTACCGGTCATCGCGGTGCCGCTGTTCTCACGGTTGCGGTGTATCGGCCCCGGTTCCGCTGCGGGAACTGGTCGAGAGATGACTGCCCACCCGCTGCACGGTCAGATTCATTTCGTAGGCGACCATCCCCAGATTGGCGTCCGCGGCCGCCTGCACCGCGATGCAGGCGTTGTCTCCGGCGGAGGTGACGAACAGGACCGCCCGGTCGAGTTCGATCACCGCCTGTCGTACGTTCCCGCCTTCGAACCGGGCGCCCGCGCTGCGGGCCAGTCCGTGCAGGGTGGACGACATCGCCGCGAAGTGCTCGGCTTCGGTGCGATCCATTTTCGAGGAGTGGCCGAGCAGCATTCCGTCGGTGGACAGTACGACCGCCAGCCGGACCCCCGCGAGTCGCTCGACGAGGTCGTCGAGCAGCCAGTTCAGATCACCTTGAGTGGAAGTGGACACTTAGCCTTCCTGTTCATCCGGGGACGCGCCGTCCGATGTCGGGCTCCCGGAATCCGCGCCCGGCAGAGGCCTGCGGCCCTGCCGGGTGCCGTTTTCGATCGCCGCCATCAGGTCTCGGGCCTGATCGGCCGAGCGTGGCCGCGTCGTCGCGTCCTGCGTGGCTCCCGAATCTTCCGGTAGCGGTGCGACTTTAGCCTGCCTGGTACGGCGTGGTAAAGCCGGACGACCGTCGGGCAGCACTTCCGGTTCGGTGGTGGTCTCCGCGGGGCCGGTGACGGGCGCCGCGGGGCCGGCGGTATCGACTGCCGGTGGCGCGCTCGGCGCGGCCGGGAGGGGTGCGCCGGGGACCGTTCGCGGACGGTCCTCGACGAGGGTCGCAGTGGCAACGCCCTCGGCGGCGGGTTCGCTGCCGTCGTCCGGACCCGGTGGCACGGCCCTGGGCAATCCGGTGAGCGGAGTGGTCTCCTCCGCGGGATCGGTGAGCAGTCCCGCCGGGACGATGACCACGGCGCGTACGCCGCCGTACTCCGATTCCCAGAGCCGCACCGAGATGCCGTGGCGGCCGGCCAGCTGCGCGACCACGAAGATGCCCAGGCGGGAATCGCTCTGTAGCGAGGCGACCTCGAAGTTCGGCGGGCTGTCGAGCAGATCGTTGAGGCGTTCGCGGGTGTCCTCGGGTATCCCCATGCCCTGGTCGGTGATCTCCACGGCCACGCCCTTGCCGATCACCGATCCGGTGACCTGTACCCGTGACTGCGGCGGCGAGAAGGAGGTCGCGTTGTCGACGAGTTCGGCGAGCAGATGGATGAGATCACCCACCGCGCCCCCGGCGACGCGCATTTCGGGCAGCCGGGCCAGGCGCACCCGGGTGTAGTCCTGAGTTTCGCCGACCGCGCTGCGCACCAGATCCACCAGGGGCACCGGAGCGCGCCACTGGCGGCCCGGTTTGCCGCCGCCGAGAACGGTGAGGTTCTCGGCGTTGCGGCGTTCCCGGGTGGCGAGGTGGTCGAGTTTGAACAGGATGTCCAGCATGGCCGGATCCTCTTCGCGCCGCTCGGCCTCGTCGAGGATCTCCAGTTGCTTGTGGACCACGATCTGACTGCGATGCGCGATGTTGAGGAAGATCGACTTGACGCCCTCCTGGGTGCGGGCCTCGGTGATGGCGGCGGTGACCGCCACCGCGTGCGCGTGTTCGAAGGCGGTGGCCACCGCACCCAGTTCGTCGTGTCCGAAATCGAGCTTCGCGGCGGCCTCGGATTCGTCGATGGCCTCCCCGCCACGGAGGCGGGTGAGCATATCGGGCAGCCGTTCGTCGGCGAGCGCCAAGGTGTGGTCGCGCAACCGGACCAGGCGGTGGATGAACCGGTTGGCCAGGACCAGGGAGATGCCGAACGCCGCGGCGGAGATCACCAGCACGGCGAGTCCGATGAGCAGCGACTGGGTCGTGGTGCGCGACGCCGCGTCCAGCGAGGTCTGCTGCATGACATGGTTCTGGTCGTCCCACAGTTCGAGCATTTCGTGGTTGACGTGATCGGCGGCGGCCTGCCAGGACGCGAGCTGCGCGGGCGGCAGGGCAGCCGAGTTCTCGCCGGACTCCGCACCGGGCACGCTGCGGCCGATGAGGCTGTTCTCCGTGCGCACCAGCTGCTGCCACTGTGGGCTGCTGAGGAGATTGCGCAGCCGTTCGGCGGGTTCGGCGTCGAGTTCGGCGGCCATCAGGGCCGTTTCGGTGTGGTAGAAGCCGGTCTGCTGGAAGTACTCCTCGGGCAGGGCCACCGGCCGTCCGGTGCGCAGTGCCGCCCCCGCCAGGCCGTGGCTGCGGGAGGTCGCCTCGAGCAGGTGCATGATGCGGGTCGACAGGGTGAGCTGGGTGGCCGACTCCGCATCGGGCGCGAAGGAACGGGACAGGTGCGCGCCTACCGACAATGCGTCCAGGAGACGCGCGTAGAACGTGTAGGCGTCGCCCGGCGACACCGTCCGGGCGTCGACCGCGGTACGGATGTTGCCGAGCTGCTGGATGAGGGTGTTGAAGGATCCGACATCGTCGGAGATCTCGTCCGGTTGCAGGTCTCGCAGCCGCTGGGCGGAGTCGACCAGGCCACGCAGGGCCTGCTCGCTGTTGGGCCGCACCGCGGCCAGCGCGGCCGCAGCCTCCGGATCACCCGATAAGTAGGTGAGCGTGAGGCGGCGTTCGTTCTGGACGATCTCGTACACCGTGCGGGTGGGTCCGGAGGCTTCCCGCATCGCTTCGGTCACCTGCCGGTCGTGCTGTCCCTGGTCGATCAGATAGCCCGTCGCACCCACACCGACCACCAACAGGGTCAGGCTCGGGATGAGTGCGATGGCCAGGATCCGGGCGCGGACACCGAGCCTCGCTCTGAACATCGCAACAAAGTAGCCGCTGGGGGCCCGAAGTGCACCTCGAATCCCATTGAACAGGACTCTTTTTGACACCGAGTCGGGAATGTGACGCGCGGTGGGTGTCGAGGGGCGGCGTCAGTGGGTAGATTCTGTTCCGACCTCGTGGAATACCGACAGCTGGGAGGTAGCGATGCCCGTGCCGGATACCGCCGTGTTCGATCGACTGTCCGCGCTGTCCGCGATCGGCGATGCCGGCGCCCGGCCCGCCGCCACCCTCGCCGAGGTCTTCACCGGCCGGCCCCTGGGCACCATACCGGTCGGGACCGCCGAGGACGTCACCGCGGCGGTCGGCCGTGCGCGCGCCGCCCAGCCGCACTGGGCCGCGCGTCCGGCGAGCGAACGTGCCCGGGTACTGCACCGGTTCCGGTCCTCGGTCGTCGAACACCGTGACGCTCTGATGGATGTGATCCAGGCCGAGACCGGCAAAGCGCGCTGGGCGGCGCAGGAAGAGGTGATGGGGCTGATGTTCGCGGCGCGCTATTTCGCGCGAATCGCGCCGCCGCTCCTGGACGATCACCGGGTACCCGGCGCTTTCCCCGTCCTGAACCGCGCCACCGTCGGTGCGCGCCCGGTGGGCGTGGTCGCGGTGATCGCGCCGTGGAACTATCCGCTGGTGCTCTCACTGGGTGATGCGATTCCGGCGCTGCTGGCGGGTAACGCGGTGGTGCTGAAGCCGGACAGCCGGACACCCTTCTCCGCACTGGCCGGCGCCGATCTGCTGTACCGGGCGGGGCTGCCCCGCGACCTACTGGCCGTGGTGCCGGGCCCCGGTGCGGTGGTCGGCGCGGCGATGGTGGACGCCTGCGACTATCTGATGTTCACCGGGTCGTCGGCCACCGGTCGCACACTCGCCCGGCAGTGCGGAGGCCGGCTGATCGGGTTCTCCGCCGAACTGGGTGGCAAGAATCCGATGATCGTCGCGCCGGGGGCGAATATCGCCCGCGCCGCCCGCGCCGCGGTCCGGGCCTGTTTCTCCAACGCCGGGCAGCTCTGTATCTCCATCGAGCGCATCTATGTGGACCGCGCGATCGCCGAGGAGTTCACCACGGCCTTCGTGGCCGCCGTCGAGGCGGCGAAGCTGGGTGCTGCCTACGATAATTCGGTCGATATCGGGTCGCTGATCTCCGAGGAACAATTGCGCACGGTGAGCCGCCACCTCGCCGACGCGGTGGCGCGGGGAGCCGTGATCCGAACCGGTGGCAGACCGCGGCCCGATATCGGGCCGCTGTTCTTCGAACCGACCGTCCTCACCGGGGTGACCGACGAGATGATCTGCGGGCGTGGCGAAACCTTCGGCCCACTGGTGGCGGTGTATCCCGTCGATTCGGTGGACGAGGCGGTGGCGGCGGCCAACGACAGCGCCTACGGGCTGAACGCCAGTGTCTGGGCGGGCAGCCGCACCGAAGGCGAGCGGATCGCCCACCGTCTGCGCACCGGCACCGTCTGCGTGAACGAGGGCTACGCCCCGGCCTGGGGCAGTACCGCCGCGCCGATGGGCGGGATGGGGCAGTCGGGGGTGGGGCGGCGGCACGGTCCGAACGGGCTGCTGAAGTTCACCGAGCCCCAGTCGGTGGTGACCACTCGTTTCCTGAATCTGGATCCGCCGCCGCTGATCCCGCGGGATCTGTGGCAGCGGGTCCTGATGGGTATCGCGCGGGGCCTGCGGTTCTGGCCGGGCCGATGAGTGCGGGCGGGTCAGCTCCCGGCGCCGCGGCCGCGCCGCCGGGCATCGAGCGCCGCGGCTTCGGCGGCGCTGAGCCGGCGGGCCCGTAGCAGGAAGGTCGCCGACGGCTCCGGCGCCTCGCCGTCCGCCTCTCCGGCGGAGGCCGGGCCGAGGTCGGGGGGAACGTCGACGGTCAGGTGCTCGCGGTGGAAACGCGTATAGGCCTGCTCGCTCATCCACAGTTCGGTGTGCCAGGCGAGACGCCCGAAGAGAGTATCCCCCTCGGCGGCGCGGAAATCGCGGATCGGCAGCCATTTCGGGCACGGATCGCCGGGGCCGTGGTGGGGTAGATAGAGCAGGATGGGGCCGTGGTGCTCGATCAATTCGCGTAACGCGTTGCGGGCCCGGTCGGTCACCGCGACCCGGTCGCTGCGATAGGCCATCAGCAGCCTCTTGCCGTGCCGCGGTCGCCCGGCGGTATCAACGAACAGATCCGATGAGACATCTCGCTCCCTCGCCTCGGTATGCCGCGTGGGTGCCCGCCGCGGCACCCGGTAACCGGTCCGCCGCGGCCCCGATTCCGGGTGGCTTCTTCGCCGGCATTCTTGCGAACACATTCTTGCGTATTGGGATCGCAGGAGCGAGAGGGTGGGGTGAGATCGATGAAAAGCCTTGTGGTATATGAACGATGCCTACGCGACCGATGTCCCCGGCGACGGAGCGCCTGCCGGGATCGGTGCCCACATCAGCTATTTCCGGATGAAGATCCCGGCGACATCGGCGCGCTCGATCGGGGTGTCGGCATTGGCCTGCACACTGCACAGACCGTCCACCGCGGCCATCGACAGGTCCACATTCGTTCCGGTCGGTTCGCGGCCGAGCTGCTCTTCGAGGAACTTCGTGATGGTGACCCGCTTGGTCTGCTGATCCTGCTGGACGTATTCCCGGCACGGGGTGTCGCCGCCCTTGTTGAGCGCCTGTTCGATTTCGGTGCAGCCGGCCAGTGCCAGCGCGGCGGCCGCGATCATCAGGCCGGTCCGGGCTTTCGTGGCGTTCATGACATTCCTCCTGGTCGGCTCGGGGGACGCGGCGCCCGCCCGGCGCACACCACTGTATGGGCTGCGGACGGGCGGGTGCGCGCTGCCTGTCCGGTATTCCCGCTCTGCGCGGTCGCTATCCGCAAGGTATGCAGGGGAGGTGACATCACCAGGTGAATTCCGCTTCGGCGTCAATATGACGGTCCCGCAGTCCCGCGACGAATGGGTGCGCAAATGTCGTCGAGCCGAGGAACTCGGGTACGACGTCATCGGGGTGGCCGATCATCTCGGCATCGTCGCGCCCTTTCCCGCGCTGGTCCTGGCGGCCGAGAACACCGAGCGGGTGCGGTTGAACACATTTGTGCTCAACGCCGGTTTCTACAACCCAGTGTTGCTGGCACGTGAGGTGGCCGGCACCGATCGGTTCGTCTCCGGGCGGCTGGAACTGGGTCTGGGAGCAGGGTATGTCCGCGAGGAATTCGAGACCGCCGGTATCCCCTTCGGCACCGGCGGCCAGCGGGTCGCGCATCTGGAGGAGACCGTGCGGACGCTGCGCACCGCGCTGTCGGACCCGGAGTATCAACCCCGCCCGGCGCGGCCCGGTGGCCCGCCGCTGCTCATCGCGGGCTGGGGCGACCGGGTGTTGACGCTGGCCGCCCGGTACGCGGCCGTGGTGGGTTTCACCGGCGCCGCCACCACGGGGACCGGTGCGTTGCGCCTGGCCGGGCCCGAGGCGATCGACGAGCGAGTGGCCTTCACTCGTGCGGCGCTGGGGGAGCGGACCCCCGAAGTGGAGTTGAACGTATTGGTGCAGACCGTGGTGCCGCCGCAGCGGCGCGCGGAGTTCCTGGACAGATACCGATCCGTGCTGAAACCGGAGGTGCTGGCGGTTGTGGACGAGTTGCCCACGGTCCTGATCGGCAGTCCGCCGGAAATCGCCCGGCGGCTGCGCGCCAATCGCGAGCGGTTCGGCTTCGGCTATATCACCGTCCTCGAGGCCGATCTGGAGACGTTCGCGCCGGTGATCGCCGAACTGCGATGAGGTGACGTATATCTCGAACCGCGCGGCCACCGCCGGATCAGGTTTCGCGGGCGAGTAATCCACCGAGGTTGTCGAGGACCGAGTCGACCAGTGCGCTCGCGGGCGTGCCGAGCAGGGCGCCGCGTTTGTCGAGCTGACCGTCGAGCCAGAGCGAGGCCATGCCGTGGCCGAGTGCCCAGACGGTGAGGGTGACCGATTGGGCTCGCGAGGGCTCGAGTTCGCCCGCGGCGACACAGTCGCCGACGGCGTCGGCGAGCACTTCGAACGCGGCCTCACCGGCGGCGCGGGTATCCGGATGTTTCTCCGGTTGCGAGAGCTCGGGCCGGAACATCAGCCGGAAGTAGCCGGGCTGTTCCCGGGCGAATCGCACGTAGCTGTGGCCCATGGCCGTCAGTGCGGCGGTGGGGGAGTCGGCGGCCGTCCGGGCGGCCGTGAGTTGTCCGGCGAGCAACCGGAATCCCTGCGTGGCGAGGTCGGCGAGCAGGGCGGCGCGGTCGGCGAAATGGTGATACGGCGCGCCCGAACTCACACCGGCTTCGCGGGCGACCCGCCGCAGACTCACCGCCGCGATTCCCTCGGTTTCGATGAGCCGCAGGCTGGCCGCGAGCAGTGCGTCGCGGAGGGCGCCGTGGTGGTAGGAGGTCCGGGTCACCATCCGAGCGTAAGCGAGCGGACGGAATAGTCGAAGTGGGGTCTGGACAGCAAATCTATACAGTGCTTAGATTATGTGAGCGGCGTTCAGATTGGCGCCGCCCGAACCAGGACAGGTGAATATGAGCACACGGGTACTCGTCACCGGCGCTACCGGATTCGTCGCCGGCCATGTCATCACCGAACTACTCGGGCACGGGTACGCGGTGCGCGCGACGGTGCGCGACCTCGCCGCGACCGCCACGCGAGCCCATCTGGTCGACCACGCCACGCGCATCGGCGGTGAACTGGAATTCGCCGAAGCCGATCTGGACCGCGATGCGGGCTGGGCCGAGGCTGTCGCCGGTTGCGGCGCGATCCTGCACGTCGCCTCCCCGTTTCCGGCGGGGCCGCCGGATGACGACGACGAACTGATTCGCACGGCCGTCGACGGGACGCTGCGAGTGCTGCGTGCCGGTGCCGCCGATCCGGCTATCCGGAGGGTGGTGCTGACCTCCTCCATCGCCGCGGTCGCGCACGGGCATCGTGATTCGGCGCCGCGTACGGAAGCGGATTGGACCGTGGTCGAACGCAGCCCGGCCTATCAGCGCAGCAAAACGCTCGCCGAGCGGGCGGCCTGGGAGTTCGCGGAATCGCTACCCGCTTCGCACGGGTTCTCGCTGGTCGTGCTGAACCCGGGGATGGTGCTCGGTCCGGTGCTGTCGCCGGTCACCAGTACCTCGCACGAACCGGTTCGCCGGTTACTGGCCCGGGAGGCGCCCGGAGTGCCTCGGGTGGGGTGGTCGGTGGTGGACGTCCGGGATCTCGCGGTGGCTCATCGGCTGGCCCTGGAGACGCCGGAGGCGGCCGGTAGGCGGTATATCTGCGCCGGCGAACATGTCTGGATGCGGGATATGGCCCGGATGCTGGACGAGGTGTATCGGGCCCGCGGGCTGCGGATCGTCACCCGTCCCCTCCCCGATGTGCTGGTCCGGGCGGTCGCGCTGGTGGACCCCGGGCTCCGGCTGACGGTGCCGGCGCTCGGCCGGGTCGAGCGCGTGATCGCCGATCGGGCGCGCCGGGAGCTGGGCTGGACGATGCGACCGGTCCGGGAGACCGTTGTCGATACGGCGGAGAGCCTGCTGCTGCGCGGCGTGGTCCGGCCGCCCGGCGCGGTGGAGCCGGCATTCGCGACGGCTGAGGCGTGAGGAGGCCGAAGTGCTTGTCACGATGGTTGTGATCACGGTGGGCGCCCTGGTGCGCAGGTTCGGGAGCCGGGGACGGCCCGGGCGGCCGCGGGCGGATTCCGCGGCGAACCCGGAACGGGGGCGGCCACGGTGGCCGTCCGGGTTCGTGGTTCCGGCGGGGCTCGGCCTGTGTGGCGCGGGGGCGGTGACCGCGGCGCTGGTGCTGTGCTGAGGCCGCCGCCCGGTGCCGGCGTATCGGGCCCGCCCGGCGGCGCGGGTCGGGTCGACCGGCGCCGGCAAGAATTCGTGATGGGTTGAATCGTGGTCCGGGTGCGCGCACGATCGAAGCTGCCACCGGGATTCACCGGGTGTCGTGTGTGGCCCGGCCGCTCGCGTGCCGAACCACGGCAGTATCAGGTACCCTGAGTTACATATAAGGGTGCGTCTGTCGTGATTCCCGGCGACGGCCCCGGCACGAGAGCAGACGAGGAACGCAATGACGCGGCATGTCGACGTACTGATCATCGGAGCCGGACTGTCCGGTATCGATGTGGCCTGCCACCTGGAGAAGGAGAATACGGGGCGCAGCTACGCGATCCTGGAGCGCCGTAACGCCATCGGCGGCACCTGGGATCTGTTCCGCTATCCCGGTATCCGGTCCGACTCCGATATGTATTCCTTCGGCTACGGCTTCCGTCCCTGGCGGGGTACGAAAATGCTCGCCGACGGCGCCTCGATCCGCCGCTATATCGAGGAGACCGCCGCCGAATACGGGGTCACCTCGAAAATCCGGTTCGGACGCAAGGTCGTCTCGGCGAGCTGGTCGACGCCGGACAACCGGTGGACGGTGCGGGTGATCGAGGAGGCCACCGGCGCCGAGGAGACCTGGACCAGCACCTTCCTGGTCGGATGCACGGGCTACTACGACTACGACAACGGTTATCGTCCCGGATTCCCGGGCGAGGAGACCTTCTCCGGGCAGATCGTGCACCCGCAGCACTGGCCCGAGGATCTGGACTACCGCGGCAAGAAGGTCGTGGTGATAGGGAGCGGCGCTACCGCCATCACGCTCGTTCCGTCGATGGTCGACGACGCCGAGCACGTGACCATGCTGCAGCGCTCGCCCACCTATATCGCCTCCATTCCCGCCGACGATCCGGTCGCGGTGGGGCTGACGAAAGTGGGCTCCCCGGCCGGGCTCACCTATCAGGTGGGCCGGGCCCGCAATATCGCGGTCCAGCAGGCGAGCTACCAGCTGTCGCGCAAACAGCCCGGACTCGCGCGCAAGATGTTCCTGAACTGGGTACGCGCCGCGGTCGGGCCCGGGGTGGATATGCGCCATTTCAGCCCGTCCTACGCGCCCTGGGATCAGCGGTTGTGCGTGGTGCCGGGCGGTGACCTGTTCAAGGCGCTGCGCCGCGGCCGGGCCTCGGTGGTCACCGATACGATCGACACCTTCACCGAAAAAGGGGTGCGCGTCGGTTCGGGCGAGGAGATCGAGGCCGATATCGTCGTGACCGCCACCGGCCTCACCATCCAGATCCTGGGCGGGGCCGTGCTGGAGGTGGACGGCGAACCGGTCGTGACCCGGGAGCGCGTCATGTACAAGGGATCGCTGCTCGACGGCATTCCCAACGCCTTGATGGTGCTCGGCTACACGAATGCCTCCTGGACGTTGAAGGCCGACCTCGCCGCCGAATACTTCTGCCGGGTGCTGAACCGGATGCGCGACAGGGGATACACGCGGTTCGAGGTCCATGCCGGGCCCGGCGACCGGTCCGAGATGTCGGTGATGGGTGGCGCGCTGAGCTCCGGCTATATCCGGCGCGGTGACGCGGTGATGCCGCGGCAGGGCACCGGCGGACCCTGGAAAGTGGTGAACAGCTACTTCCGGGACCGCGCCTACCTGCGCAGGAGCCCGATCGAAGACGGCATCCTGACCTTCACCGATCGCACCGGTACCCGGATCACCGGAACGCGCGGTCCGGTGCGGTCCGCGGTGGGCCGCCTGCCGGTGTTCGGTTCCCGTTCGGCCTGAGGCATATCGCCGCCCCCGCCACGCCCCGGTGCGGACGTCGAACGGCGGGCCGGGCGCTGGGTAGGTTGGTCGTATGACCGATCGGTTGGTGATCGTCGGCGGTGACGCCACCGGAATGTCCGCGGCCGCACAGGCCCGGCGGTACCGGGACGCGGACGACCTCGAGATCGTGGTGTTCGAACGAGGCCATCACACCTCGTATTCCGCCTGCGGGATCCCGTACTGGGTGGGTGGGCAGGTCGAGCACCGCGACGATCTGATCGCACGCACCCCCGAGGAACATCGGGCCCGGGGAATCGACGTGCGGTTGCGAACCGAGGTGGTCGAGTTCGATATCGCCGGCCGCCGGGTTCGCGGCCATGATCTGGCCACCGGAGCCGAAACCTGGACCGGGTACGACGCCCTCGTCGTGGCGACGGGGGCCCGACCGATCCGCCCGGAACTACCCGGTATCGACGCGCCCGGTGTGCACGGGGTGCAGACCCTGGACGACGGTGAAGCCCTCATCGCGACCCTGTCCGCCACCACGGGCCGGCGCGCGGTGGTGGTCGGCGCCGGCTATATCGGGGTCGAGATGGCGGAGGCGCTGATCCGGCGGGGATTCGAGGTGACCGTTGTCCACCGTGGGGCCGAACCCATGTCGACGCTGGACCCGGATATGGGGTCGCTGGTGCGCGGCGCCCTGCGCGGGCTGGGGGTGACGGTGGTGGGCGACAGCGAGGTCGGCGAGATCCGGACCGGCCCCGACGGACGGGTACGCGGTGTGGTGGCCGGCGGTACCGTGTATCCGGCCGATGTGGTGGTGCTGGGAATCGGTGTGGTTCCCGAGACCGGCCTCGCCGCGGCGGCCGGGCTGCCGCTCGGTGGACACGGCGGCCTGCTGACGGATTCGGCCCTGCGGGTCCGCGGGCACGACGACATCTGGTCCGGCGGCGACTGTGTGGAGGTTCTGGATCTGGTCTCGGGGATGCGCCGCCATATTCCACTGGGCACTCACGCGAACAAGCACGGGCAGATCATCGGGGCGAATATCGGGGGCGGCTATGCCACCTTCCCCGGTGTGGTGGGGACGGCCGTGAGCAAAGTGTGCGATCTCGAAGTCGCGCGGACCGGGTTACGTGAGAAGGACGCGCGCGCCGCGGGTCTGCAGTACGTTACCGCGACCATCGAATCCACCAGCCGTGCAGGCTATTACCCGGAAGCGGCTCCGATGACGGTCAAGATGATCGCCGAGCGTGGTACCGGCAGGTTGCTCGGCGTGCAGATCGTGGGACGGGAAGGCGCCGGTAAACGTGTCGATATCGCGGCGGTCGCGCTGACCGCGCGGATGACCGTAACCCAGATGATCGCACTCGATCTCGGCTACGCCCCGCCGTTCTCCCCGGTCTGGGATCCGGTGCTGGTCGCGGCGCGTAAGACGGTGCGCGCGGTCGAGGAGCGCGGTTGAACGCGCCCGCCCGCCTACCCCGTACTATCTTCCATCGTCAGTATGGAAACGGGTCGATCGAAGGGGGCGGTGTGCGGACCGGGGGTATCGGGATCGGGCAACACCGGGAGCTATTCATGATTATGGCGGCAGGATGAACTCCGACGCGAACGCCGGGGGCGCCGACCCGGCCGATATCCTGGGCGCGGTGACCGAGCCGATAGTACGGGAGACCGAGCCGAGAATACGGGAGACGACCGATACCCGGCGCCGGCTCGCGGCCGTCGAGGACACCGTCCCGCGGCAGGCGGTCGCCCAGGGTATCCATCGCGTCGCACTGCCCGACGACGAGCTCGCCGAAGTGGTGTGCGTGCACTGCGGGACCCAGGGCCGTGGCCCGCGCTGCTCGGCCTGTGAGCGTCCGCACCGGATCCAGGACCGCTTCGAGGCCGATCTGGGCGTGGCCGGTCTGGTCACCGATCGAGGGATCCTGCACGCGCGCAACGAGGACGCGGTGGCCGCCGCCGTGGTCCCCGACGACGACGGCCGTCCGGAGACCATCGTGCTGGTGGTGTGTGACGGTGTCTCCTCCTCTCCGGATCCGCAGGCGGCCTCCGGATCCGCGGCGCGTACCGGTGTGGATGCGTGCCTGGCCGCGCTGGCCGGCGACCGGACCGCCGAGGAGGCCGCCGCCGCGGGGATGGCGGCCGCGTCCGAGGCGGTCCGCAATCTGGTCGGCCCGGACGGTGACGCGCCCTCCTGCACCTATGTTTCGGCGATCGTGCGTTCCGAGGCCGATGGCCGGACCTCGGTAACCGTTTCCAATATCGGTGACAGCCGCGCCTACTGGCTGGCTCCCGGCGAACCGGCCGCCGAACAACCGGCCCGGCCCGGCCATCCCGCCGCTCTGTCGGCCGCGCAGAAACTCACGGTCGACGATTCCTGGGCGCAGACCCTGGTCGAGGCGGGCGCGATGGACGAACAGGCGGCCATGGCCGATCCGCGAGCCCATACCCTGATGCGCTGGCTGGGCGCCGACGCGGGTCAGCACCCGTGGTCGGCGGACAGTATCCGCACCTATTACGTGGAGTCACCCGGACTGCTGTTGCTGTGCACCGACGGGCTGTGGAACTACCTCCCGGCTCCGGCGGATCTCGCTCAGCGCGCCCTCGGCGCACCGACCGTCGACGCGGCACGCGCGCTCGTCGATTACGCCGTGGTCTGCGGCGGCAGCGATAACATCACGGTCGCGCTCGCCCCGGTGTCCGGCGGTCTGTGAGTCGTTTGCCGGATCCGGCAACTTCTCGGCAATCGGTATCCCGGGTGCCGCGACAGCGGGTGCCGGTAATCCTGCCCGATGTGGACGGGCCGGCTTCCGGTTGTCCGCCGTGTTTGCAAAAGTGCGAAGTCGGGTACAAACCCGGAAAGCCGGTGCGACACCCAAGGTCGGCCGGACGAGCAGGTACGCACCTACCGCAAGGAGGTTCGTCATGAAGGGTGGCCTGTCCGCCGCTCCGGGAACAACGATGGTCACCACGAATCATGAGGTCATCCGCCAGTGGGCTCAGCGGCGCGGTGCGAATCCGGCGACGATGCCCAACAGCCGTTACGACGGCGAGATGGGCGTGCTGCGATTGGATTTTCCGCACTACGGCGGTGCGGTCCTGCAACCGGTCAGCTGGGCCGACTGGTTCGCGAGCTTCGACGCACGCAAGCTGAGTTTCCGATACCAGGAGTTACGCGCCGACGGAACGCCGAGTAACTTCTTCCGCCTGGAGCATGCGCACGACATCTGAACGTGAGTCATTTCACTGCAGGGGTTTACTTCGCGGTCATTCCGGCTAATCGTATAACCGGAAGGTTGCTCGAGTAAGCTGAGTAGCGGGCTGTCGCGTCGGTTTGGGGATGCGAAACCCGCGCCGCGGCACGCCACGTGCGTCTGCAAGGGAATGAAAATTTGAGCGCGAACCTGATGATCGTGGAAGACGACGACCGGGTCCGGGGTGCTTTGCGCCTGGCGATGGAAGACGAGGGCTACGACGTCGCGGAGGCCGAGGAAGCCGAGGCCGCGCTCACCCATCTGCGCACGATCGGTGTGCCCGATGTGATGATCGTCGATCTGATGCTTGGCGGAATGGACGGGTTCACCTGTATCCGTGAGATCCGCCGGGAGCACGATGTGCCGATCATCGTGGTCAGCGCCCGCGACGATACCCACGATGTGGTCGCCGCGCTGGAGGCGGGCGCTGACGATTTCGTCACCAAACCCTTCGAAATCAAGGAGATCACCGCGCGGATGCGGGCGCTGCGCCGTCGCGCGCGGTTCTCGGTGGAACGTGAGGCCCCGATCGAAGTGGTTCTCGACGCCGATCCCGACGCACCGTTGATCCTGTCCCCCGACGGGGGCGCGGTCCGGCGGGGGGACGAAGAGATCGGTCTCACCATCACCGAATTCCGGCTGCTGTGCGAACTGGCCGAGGCGCCCGGCCGGGTGCTGAGCCGCGATGTCCTGCTGGAACGCGTCTGGGACCGCGGTTTCTTCGGGGACGAGCGGATTGTCGATGTGCATATGCGCAGATTGCGAACCAAGATCGAGCGGGATCCTTCCGATCCGCGGATCGTGGTCACCGTCCGTGGCCTCGGTTACCGGCTGGACGTGCAGCGCTAAACGATGAGCAGTGTGCAGAGCGCAACCCGGATCGGACCCGATCCGGGGCGCTGGAGCCTGCGTAGCCGGGTGACCACCGCATTCGCGGCGTCCTCCGGCCTGATGGCGCTGGTCCTGGTGCTGGCGGTGTTCGCCGTGGTCAGCGAGGAGAGCCGTACCTTCAGCGAACGCCTTCGCCATCGGCCCGTCCTGCTGATCAGTTGCGCGCTGACGGCGGCACTCGTCGGCGCCGGGGTCGGAGTCTGGGTCGGCCGCCGGATGCTGAAGCCGCTGCGCGATGTGGCCGAGGCCGCCGCGCTGATCGCGTCGGGGGAGCTGGATACGCGACTGCCCGATAGCAACGACCAGGACCTGTCGAGTACTGTGGCGTCCTTCAACAGAATGATCGATTCGCTACAACGGCGGATCGATCGGGAACATCGCCTGTTCGGTGATGTGAGCCACGAGTTGCGGACCCCGCTGACCACCTTGACGACGGCCGTGGGTGTACTGAACCGGTACCGGGACGACTGCCCGCCGCGTTCGCGTCAGGCCTTGGACCTGGTGACCGCGGAAGTGGAACACCTGCGGCGGCTCCTCGACGATCTGCTGGCGCTGGCCCGGGTGGAAGCGGGAATGCACCACGGGGATATGGACTCGGTATCGGTGGGTGACCTGCTCACGCACACCCTCGGCGACAGCTACCGCCCGGCCGCACTGCTCACGGTCGACGACGACGTCACCGTGCTCGGCCGCAAACTGGAGCTCGAGCGCGCGGTGCTGAATCTGCTCGAGAACGCCGACCGGCACGGCCGAGGCGTTGTCGGGGTCACGGTGCGCCGCGACGGTGCGGACGCCGTCGTCGAGGTCGACGACGCCGGACCCGGCGTGGCGGCCACCGACCGCGACCGGATCTTCGAACGCTTCGCCACCGCGCGCTCGGGGCGGCGTTCCGCCACCGGCGGGACCGGAATCGGCCTGGCGCTGGTGGCGGAAACGGTGGTGACCCATCGCGGCCGAGTGGAATGTGTCGAACGTCCCGGTGGTGGGGCCCGTTTCATCATCCGGCTTCCGGTTATACAAAGAGAGGAACGACGTCATACGCCTGTAACACGATCGTAAAGAACTCGACCAGGTCACCTCAAAGTTCATTCGTGAGCCTGGGAAAGTACTGCAAGCAGACATCGGAGTTGTATGTCTTTACAAGCTGAGTCCACGCAGACCGCCGGCACCGCCGGCACCGACTCGACGCCTTCGTCCGCAACCGATGCGGAGCCCGCCAGTACCGGCGTGGTCCTGCGCGCGCCGCGGATCGCCGACGCCGCGAGGTTGTGGCAGATCGCCGACGAGTCGCAGGTCCTGGATGTCAATTCGAGCTATGCCTATCTTCTGTGGTGCCGCGACTTCGCCACCACATCTGTAGTCGCCGAGAGCGACGGCCGCGTGGTCGGCTTCGTCACCGGCTACCTGAGACCGGAGGCGCCCGGCACCCTGTTCGTATGGCAGGTCGCTGTCGACGCCGACCAGCGCGGCCGGGGCACCGGCGTCGCCATGCTGGATTGGCTGGTATCCACCGTCACCGCGCCCGGGCACCCCGCCGGCGGCAGCGTCGATGCGCTGGAGACCACCGTTTCTCCTGATAACCCCGCCTCGATCGCCATGTTCTCGTCGCTGGCCCGCCGCCGCGGCGCCGATATGGTGCGCAGCGATCTGTTCGACCCGGATGTTTTCCCGGACAGCCACGCCGCCGAGGACCTTTACCACATTTCCCCGATCGCCCGTAATAACGAAAGGGATCACTGAGATGATTACCCCCGAAACGACGATCTTCGATGAACTGGAATCCAATGTCCGCGGTTACTGCCGCTCCTGGCCGACGGTTTTCGATACCGCCCAGGGCGCATGGTTGCGTGACGAGAACGGTAAGGATTTCCTCGACTTCTTCGCCGGCGCGGGCGCGCTGAACTACGGACACAACAATCCGGTACTGAAGTCCGCGCTGCTGGACTACATCGCCGGTGACGGCATCACCCACGGTCTGGATATGTCCACGGTCGCCAAGCGCAAGCTGCTGGAAACCGTGCGCGATACCCTGCTGGCCCCGCGCGGACTGAACTACAAGGTCCAGTTCCCCGGCCCGACCGGCGCCAACGCGGTCGAGGCCGCGCTGAAGCTGGCGCGCAAGGTGACCGGCCGGCAGACGATCCTGAGCTTCACCAACGCGTTCCACGGCATGACCCTGGGCGCACTGTCGGTGACCGGTAACGCGATGAAGCGCGCCGGCGCCGGTGTGCCGCTCAACCACGCCACCCCGATGCCGTATGACGGCTATTTCGACGGCACCATCACCGATTTCCTGTGGATGGAGCGGGTGCTCGACGATTCCTCCTCCGGTCTCGACCGCCCGGCCGCGGTGATCGTGGAAACCGTGCAGGGTGAGGGCGGTGTGAATCTGGCGCGCGACGAATGGCTGCGGCACCTGGCCGCGCTGTGCTCCGAGCGGGGCATCCTGCTCATCGTCGACGATGTCCAGATGGGTTGTGGGCGTACCGGGCCGTTCTTCTCCTTCGAATCGGCGGGTATCACCCCCGATATCGTGACCCTGTCCAAGTCGGTCGGTGGATACGGCCTGCCGATGGCGCTGGTGCTGATGAAGCCGGAACATGACGTGTGGTCACCGGGCGAGCACAACGGCACCTTCCGCGGTAACAATCCGTCCTTCGTGACGGCGCAGGTAGCGCTCGAACACTATTGGTCCGATGATGTACTGGAGAAGGCCACCCTTGCCAAGGGGAAGCGGGTGGCCGCGGCGCTCAACGAGGTCGCCGTGGCCGTTCCGGGAGTATCCACTCGCGGCCGTGGCCTGGTACACGGGCTGGTCTTCGAGGACGCCTCGCAGGCCGTCAAGGTGTGCCAGGTCGCGTTCGACCGTGGTCTGCTCACCGAGACCTCGGGTGCGTCCGACGAAGTCGTCAAACTGCTGCCGCCGCTGACCATCGCCGATGACGAACTCGATCAGGGTCTGCACATCCTGAGCGACGCCGTCGAAACTGTTTGCAGCTGAAAGGGAAACACCGAATGATCGTTCGCACCACAGAAGAGATCACCGGCACCGCACGCGATGTGGGTGCCGAAAGCTGGCGGAGCAAGCGCATCGTGCTGGGCGGTGATGGAGTCGGATTCTCGTTCCACGAGACCACCATCGAACCCGGCACCACCCACGTCTTCCACTATCAGAACCATGTGGAAGCGGTCTGGCTGGTCGAGGGTGAAGGCACCCTCACCGACCTGACCAACGACCGCACCTACGACCTCGCCCCGGGCACGATGTATCTGCTCAACGGGCACGAGAAGCATGAGGTGCGGACACGGACACGGATGCGGATGCTGTGCGTGTTCAATCCTCCTGTCACGGGGCAGGAGGTGCACGACGAGAACGGCGTTTATCCGTTGATCGCCGTTCCGGCCGACTGAGAGGAAGGACGAACGACGTTGGTAGACAATCGGATCGATCGCTATCCGACCAGAATCGCGGAGCGCCTGCCGCTACAGCAGCGGCACGACGCAACTGTGTGGGGCCGGATCGGCAACGCGGAGCTGGATGCGTTCGATACCGACGGTTTCGCAATGATGGATCGCTTGCTGTCTCCGGAGGAGGTGGCCGAATACGCCGCCGAGATCGACAGGCTGGCAAGCGATCCCGAGTTGTGGGGTGACGAGCGGCTCATCGTAGAGAAATCGTCGCAGCAGGTGCGCTCGGTATTCGAGGTGCACAAGCTGAGCCCGGCGGTGGCGGAACTGGTGCGAGAATCACGGGTGGTCGACCTGGCCCGGCAGGTTCTGGGTTCGGATGTGTATATCCACCAGAGCCGGGTCAACTATCTGCCCGGGTTCGGCTCCGGTTTCTACTGGCACTCCGATTTCGAGACATGGCATGCCGAAGACGGTATGCCGTCGCCTCGGGCGGTGAGCCTGTCCATCGCGTTGACCGACAACTACCCGTATAACGGCAGCCTGATGGTTATGCCGGGGTCCCACCAGACGTTCGTGCCCTGTCGGGGTGCGACACCCGCGGACCACTTTCGGGAGTCACTGCGAGAGCAGGAGATAGGGGTGCCGAGCAAGGCCGATATCACGGATCTGGCCCATAAGTACGGGATAACCCAGTTCACGGGTCCGGCCGGTTCGGCGCTGTTGTTCGATTCGAACATCATGCACGCGTCGGCGAACAACATCACACCGTTCCCGCGGTCGAATATCTTCCTGGTGTTCAACAGTGTGGAGAATGCCCTGGAAGAGCCGTTCGCCGCGCCGGGACAACGGCCGACGTATATCGCCGATCGCGAATTCACGCCGGTGTAGGGCGGCGAGCCGCCCATGGCGACGGGGACGAACCCGCGAGGTTCGTCCCCGTCGTCGTGTTCGAATCACCGGCTGCGCCGTGACGTCTCCCGCGCAGCGCGGGGAGTAGATCCGCCGGTATCGCCCCCGTCGAGAAGGCGGAAGACGATGAGCCAGGACCCCGGTGCCACGAAGCCCACCGGAACATCGGCGGGGATTCCGGCCGCCGCGCACGCGGCCGCCACCGCACGGGCAGGGTGCGCGCGCCGCAGGGAGGCCGCGAACGATCCGCCGACCCCCGAGAATCCCAGGTCGACCAGCCTCCGGTATCGGTTCCGGATATGTTCCGGGAGGAGTGGTTCGGTGCGGGGCACGATCCGCAACAGAGCTGCGTCGACCCGTGGCACCGGAGAGAATTCGCGTCGGTCGAGCCGGTGGCCCAGGGCGAATTCGGTATCCGGCCAGTGCGTCACGGTGAGTTTCGACCAGCGGCCGTAGTCGCCGGTGTGTTTGCGGGCGAACTCGTACTGGGTGAGCAGTGTCGCCGAGCTGAGATGCCGTGCCGCCAGACACCACCGGACGATATCGGTGGTGACCGCGAACGGGACGTTGGCGACCACGGCGAACGGCCGGTCCGGCGGGGCGGCCGCCCGGAAATCGCTGTGTACCACGTGGAATCGGGGGTTCTCCGCGTAACGCACGGCGAGCCGCCGAGCGTAGCGGCGGTCCTTCTCGTAGGCGAGCACCCGGCCGGCGCGGTCCAGAAGTGGACGGGTGAGCGTCCCGTCTCCGGGCCCGATCTCGAGCACGAGGTCGTCGCGTCCGATACCCGAGGAGCGCACGATACGGCGGGCGGTGGCGGGGTCGGTGAGGAAGTTCTGCGACAGCCGTTTACGGGTCGCGGATATGCGGGCAGGCGAATGCCGGTCGTGGCGGGACATGGATCCTCCGAGGGAGTGGGCCGAATCGAGGTGTGCTTGATTCGCCCGGACCCATGCCGGGTGCAGATGCGGCGCCGACGGGCGCCGGAATGGGGGTCGCGACAGGCGGGGCGGTGGGTGCCGACGGGCCTACCTACGGCCGGGTGATCCCGCGGTGGGGATTACCGGCCGGTCAGCGGAGTGTGGTGTGCACCGGCAGAGTCCGAGCTGCCGTGCGCAGGCGGAGGTAGAACGCGCCGACCGCGCACACTCCGTTGATGCACAAAGTTCCCATGCGGGCGACTGTAGGTGATGGTGGCGAGCCGGTACAGCGAATTTCCGCTGCGAAAAGGGGCTCATCGCGCGCCCGCGTGTTCTCCGCAGGTTGCGGGCGGGGCGAGCTCGGCCAGTTCGGCGTCCACGGTGGTGCCGGCCGGACCTGCTGAAGGGATGTCCGCGGGCGTGATCGCGGCCTGGGCGCCGTCGCGGTAGCTGCGGCTCAGCCGGCGGTAGTACTTGCTACCCAGCGCATATCCGGTGAACAGCAGGCCCAGTATGCCGAGCAGCACGAACACCAGAGCCATTCCACGGGCCTCGCCGGTACCGAACCAGCCGCCGATCGACCGGGCACCGGGCCCGTCGGTCATGAACGGGATGAAGAAGAACTGGGCGAGCGGGCTGATCAGGAAGGCGGTCAGCGGAGAGGCGGCCTGTTCCACGCTCTGCGCGAAACCGAAGACGCGACCCTGCCGTTCGTAGGGCACGACCTTTTGCAGCACCGTCTGTTCGGCCGCTTCGGCGAAGGGCATGAGCAGCATGAACACCGCCATTCCGCCGAACAGCAGGAGCACTGAATCGCGCATCGGGAAGATCAGCATGACGGCCCAGAGAGCCATGTTGACCAGCAGGATCAGGCGCACCGGGTTCGACGAGGTGCCGGTCCGCGCGACCAGCAGTCCGCCCACGATCATCACACCGCTCAGCACGCCCCAGGTGACGCCCCAGACCTGCACCGACATCATGGACAGGGCATAGGGATCCATCAGCGCCATGAGCCCGCCGAAGAGCAGGTTGTTCAGCGCGGCGAACGTGATCAGCGGGATCATGCCGGGGATCCCGCGGACGACCCGGACCGTTCCGCGGAGATCGACGCGACGAGGTTCACCGGCGGCAGCGGCCCGGGCCAGCGTATCGGGGAGGGTGAGCCGGTGCAGGTGCACCAGCGCGCCGGTCAGCACGACCACCGCGAGGATCAGGATGCCCAGCATCCCGTTCCAACCGACGAGCAGGGCACTGGCCACCGAGGTCACCAGGTGCGAGATGCCGGTCGTGGTGCCGACGAGGCCGTTGGCCCGGTCGCGGACGCGGGCGTGGAACATAGCGGTGACCACGGTCGGCAGCGCGATCGTGCGCAGCCCGCCGGCCACCACTCCGGTCATCAGCAGCACGATCAGTATCCACAGCCGTATGCTCGCCGGGTCCTGCCAGGCGGCGGTGGGTGTCGCCGCATAGAACGCCAGCGCGAGTGCGTAGATGCCCAGGGAGATCAGCGCGGAGGCCTGCATCACCGACTTCTTGCGCTGGTGGTCGACGATACTGCCGAACCAGACGCCGGTACCCGCCATGGCGACCAGGAAGATCCCGGCGATCATCCCGGTCGCGAACACCGAGCGGGTCTGCAGGTACACGAAGAAGGTGATGCCGAACCACACCGTGAAGTTGATGAATGAGACGAGCAGCACGTTCACCAGCAGTTGCGCGAAGGTTCGCACGGTGGGGTCGTGGACGTCGAGGCGGTCGGTGGCCTCGGCGGCGGTTCGGTGTGGGGTTCCCATACTCATGAACTCAACTACCTCGACAATGGTTTAGGTCAAGGGGTGACCGTGCGGATACGTCACCACCTCAGACCGGCTCCGCCGCCGAAACTAATCGCCGCCCACCGCGCCGATGCCGGGATGAATGGCGGTGGCGATCACTTCCTCGGCGACCGCCTGGGCCCGCCACATTCGTGCTTCGGCCCCGGCTCCGCGCCGTTCGAGCAGGTCCGCCAGCCCCGACATCGCCGGGATCAACCGTCGCGCGGCGGCCGCTCGCCACCACACTTCGGCGGCCTCCGGCTCCTCGCGCCGCAGATACAGCAGCCCGAGATCGTAGGCGGCGCCGATATGTCCGGCCCGGGCCGCCGGTGCCCACAATCGGACGGCCTGCTCGTCATTGCCCAGCGCATGCGCGGCGCCGCCCAGGGTGTGGAGCCGATCCGGATCCGCGAGATCGGTGGCGGATGTGGGCTTCCCGGCCGGTACCGGGGGCAGCGAACCGTCGGCCACGGTATCGGCCAGCGCGTCGGTCATATCGAACGAGTCGTCACTCCGATGGCGTGGCGCCGCCGGGAGATGATCCGCGACCAACGCGGCCCGGTCGCTCGACGCCGCGGGCCGGGGCGGTTCGTGCCCGTAGTCGGGAAGGCCGGCGTCCCGGATCACCGGCACCAGGCCGGTCTGCTCGGGATTCTCTGCCCAGCCGGCCGGTCCGGCGGTGCCGTACGCGCTCGGGCCGCCGGGAAACCGCTGGTAATCGTCCGCGGTGCCGCCATCGTCGTACCAGGTCTCGTCGTAGCCCCCGTCCCATTCCGCGGGCCATTCCTCGTAGCCGCCGAAATCGCGGAGACCGAGGTCGAGGTCCGAGGTGGCGACGGCCGGGAGGTCCCGGGTGTACCGCGGGAAATCCGTGCCGCGCTGCGGGTCCCGGCTCAGCAGGAACAGATCGGCGAAACTGCAGGGATAACCTTCCACCTCGGCGATGCCCGGCGGCCGGACCGCGGTCGCGGCCGGATCGGACTCGTCGGAGTGGCCGGCGGTTTCGGCCGGATTGCCGGGTTCGGGCACTATGTCGCCGAAACCGCCGTCCACAGCGCCCGTTCCGGAAGCGGAACGGGCACTGTCGCGTTGGTACAGCGCGGCGTCACCGGGGGCCGAGATCGCCGGAATCCGCGGGGTGAACAAGCGCGGATGCGGATCCAGCGGGATGCTGCGGATCTCCACCACCAGATCCGCGAAATGCGGTGGACCCTCGCCCACGCTGCACCACAACACCGTCCGGCCCGAATCGGTCTGCTCGACGACAACGCCGTAGTTGCCCACCCACGACTGCGGTTCGCCTGTCGCGTCCGACCACACCGGTGTCAGCGCGAACAGCGCGTCGGGCGAATCAGCGGTCAGATCGAAGGTGATACCGCGTTCGAGGGCGTCGCGCCAGATATCGACTCCGGCGAGATGTTTCCCGTCGATATCGATGTATCCGCCGATCACGGACAGTCCGATGCCCACTCCGGCCGGCCTCGCGGGCGGTGTCGCCGACAGCAGCGTCATGGTGAGCGCCGATGCGGGCGTGGACAACTGCTCGCTGTACATCGGGTAGACGGTGGCGCCCTGCCAATCGATCGGTTCGGCGCTGAGGTAACGATCGGCCAGTACGACCGGAGGTTCGGCCGGATCGTCCGGGAAGTCCGCGGCGTCCATGGGCGCGGCCACCGGCGGCACGAGTTCCAGCAACGGCATGGCATCGTTGCCCGGGCCGCGTAGATGCCGCGGCAGCTGCCCGGCGGCCGGTACGCGTACGTACCTGTCATCCTGCGATGGAATCACTCCGGTCGTCGACGCTACCGGATCGTACATATCCTGCCCCGCCTTTCCCACCGCTCCGATTCACCCCGCAGCAATGCGGTGGCTATACCGTACTAGCCGGATCCTCCGGATGGGGTGCGATTTCGTGCCCGACAACACGTTCGAGTGCCGCGGTATCACGTTCCGGCGCCCGGAACAGCACAGACGGCCTGGCGAATGCCTGGTTCGCAGCCGCGCGACAGGACACGCTGGGGCGCGCGGACTTCCGTAACCTACTTCGGCGACGCCGGGACCATCGGATGCAGCGAACGCGCCGCGCGAACAGAGGGGTACGCCATCGCGCACCGCACACGATCCGGGTGCCGGCCGGATAAGTGGTCGGACACTGGCACGCCGGGTGCCTCCGGGCGCCCGAACCGTGATCGGGCCACTGCGCCGGTGGTCCCCGGCCCGCACGAAAACCGGCCCGCAAGGCCCGGCACCATCGTCACCACCCGATTCCGATCCGAACCGGGCTCATCCAGAGAATGGGCCACGTCCTCGGTGCCGAGTTCAGCGAGGCCCTGAAAGGGTTCGGCCCGCGTCTGCTGTCAGCCCTCGAAGCGAGGCGGCGCAGCCGCGAGTCTCGAGGGC
>NZ_JBEZYU010000050.1:0-42735 GCF_040638875.1 Nocardia sp. NPDC024068
CGTGGCTTCGCCACATGCGCTTCGAGGGCTGACAGCAGACGCGGGCCGAACCCTTTCAGGGCCTCGCTGAACTCGGCACCGGGAAGGTGACCCATCCAATGGATTGAGCCCGGTTCGGATCGGAACCGGGTGGTGACGCTGGTGCCGGACCATGCGCTGTGTAGTGCGGGGTGGGTTCGCGGGGATCTCACGCTTTTATCCGGATGTCGTCGACTCATCTCCAGCTGGGTAGCCAGAGGTGGTCCTGCCAGTTGCCGGTGGTGATCGGGAGGCCGGTGAGGATCGGCCACAGCCAGATGAAGTTCGCGATCACGAGGGCCGTGTACAGGCAGACCGCCAGCAGGCCCAGGCTGTGCCTTTCGCTCGGTTCCGTCGGCGGATATCCCCCCGCCGCCCGCGTGGCCGGCCGGCGGACCGTGCCTAGTACATCTCCCAGCACCAGCGCCACCGCCATCACCAGGAACGGTGCCAGCGTCACCGCGTAGAAGTAGTACATCTGCCGGTCCAGGGTCAGGAACCAGGGCAGCAGCGCCGCACCGTAGCCGGTGAGCACCGCCGCGTACCGCCAGTCCCGGCGCACGATCCAGCGCCACAGCCCCCAGGCCAGCACCGGCAGCGCGATCCACCACAGGGCGGGCGTGCCGATCAGCATCACGGCTTTCACGCATTCGGTCTGCCCGCAGCCGGTGACGCCGTCGTCGGCGTAGTAGTAGAGCATCGGCCGCAGACCCATCGGCCAGGTCCAGGGTTTGGACTCCCACGGATGATGGTTGCCGGCCGAATTGGTGAGCTCGGAGTGGAATGTCAGGGTGCGGGAGTGGAAGTACCACAGCGACCGCATCGCGTCGGGCACCACATGCGACCAGAATCCGCCCGCCCCGATCCCGTCCTCCGGTGCCGACGGGTTCCCGGCCATGAAGCGGTAGACGGCGGTTTCCTCCCGGAACCAGGCGGCGTAGCTCGCGAGGTACACGCTCAGGGGAATCAGTACCAACGCGTAGAGCGCCGGTCCGATATCGCGGATCGCGGTTCCGGCCACCGGGCGGCGCACCCCGTAGGCGCGGCGTGCCGACAGATCGAAGAGCACACTCAGCAACCCGAACGCGGCGATGAAATACAGCCCCGACCATTTGGTGCCGCAGGCCAGGCCGAGCAGCACACCGGCCCCGAAACGCCACCAGCGCACACCCAGCCGTGGGCCCCACGGCGTTTCGCCGATCCGGCCCTCGGCGTCGGCCCGCGCCATCCGGGCCCGCACTTCGTCCCGATCCACGATCAGGCATCCGAACGCGGCGGTGACGAAGAAGGTGATGAATATGTCCAGCATGCCGATTCGCGACGAGACGAATGTCGCGCCGTCGGCGATCAGCAAGATCCCGGCCAGCGCGCCGAGCAGGGTGGAGCGGGTCATCCGCCGCACGATCCGGATGACCAGCAGTACCAGCACCGTGCCCAGCAGGGCCGCGGTGAACCGCCACCCCCATCCGTTGTAGCCGAACAACGCCTCGCCGAGCGCGATCATCTGCTTTCCGACCGGCGGATGCACCACCAGCCCGTAGCCGGGGTTGTCCTCGATCCCGCCGGTGAGGAACTGCCACCCCTGCGGTGCGTAATGCTTCTCGTCGAACACCGGGGTACCGGCATCGGTCGGATAGTTGAGCATGGTGAAGCGCGTGATGGCCGCGACCACCGTCAGAAACAGGCTGACCACCCATCCGCGCACGGTATCGGTGGGACCGAAATCGGGTGCGGGCCGCAGCGGAGCCGGACTCGACCAGATGTGCGGCGGCCGCCGGGGCGCACTCGGGCGCAGTTCGGTCAGCTGGGTCACGCTGAGAGTTTATGGGCTGTGTTTTCGGCGCCGCCTTCGGCGTCGCGGGTCGGGGCCCCTGGGGGTCCCGCCGTTCAGGCCTCGAGACTTGTGGCTTCGCCACGTCGCTTCGAGGCCTGAACGGCGGGACGGGCCCCGACCTTTGTGGGCCTCGCTGAACTCGGCGCCGGGTGCGGGGTGTTTGTCCGGGCACTCGGCGTCGGGGTCCGGCTCGGCCGGGGTGCGGCCTTACTCGAGTGGTATGTCCGAATCGTTCTCGTGTTCGGTGCGCGGGCCATGAATTCTGCGGTCGGTTTCGGCTATCGCGACATCGTTGATACTGGCTTCCCGGCGTCGCATCAGGCCGTGCTCGTCGAACTCCCACAGCTCGTTGCCGTAACTGCGCCACCATCGGCCCGCGGTGTCGTGCCATTCGTACTGGAACCGGACCGCGATGCGGTTGCCGCCGAAACTCCACAGGCTCTTGCGGAGTGCGTAGTCCAGCTCCCGTTCCCATTTGGCGGAGAGGAAGGCGACGATCTCGGTTCGTCCGGTGATGAACTGGTCGCGATTGCGCCAGACCGAGTCCGGGGTGTACGCGAGGGCTACGCGCTGGGGATCGCGGGTGTTCCACGCGGCTTCGGCGGTTCGAACCTTCTGTAGCGCGGTCGCCGCGGTGAACGGTGGGTAGGGGGGTCGTGCATCTGTCATGGCAACCTCTCGTCGGGGGGCCGGCCGGGCGTGGCCGGATGGGCGGCGAGCTCCGCCTCGAGCCGGTCGATACGTTCTCGCAGTGGTGCGGTGGCGGCCCGCAGATCGTCGGCGGTGTATCGCGGGGTGATGTATTTGGGGCAGTTCCAGTCGAAGGCCACCACTTCGACGGTCAGGAGCCCTTCGACCCGGCCGGCCGTCCGGTGCCGTTCCAGTTCCTCCGGTGCGGGGTCCGGGTCGAATCGGGCGTGGCCGAGCAGCTTGAGGCGTTTCCGGTTCGGATAGTCGACCGCGATGATCGCGACCCGGTCGTCGTGGTCGAGGTGCCCGGCGGTGATGTACTGGCGGTTTCCGGAGCTTTCCGCCCAGGTCAGTTGTGTGGGGCCGGTGACTTCCACGAAGCCGGGAGGTCCGCCGCGGTGTTGTACGTACGGCCAGCCGTTGCTGCCCGTGGACGCGAGGTAGAAGCTGTCGCGGCGCCGCAGGAAATCGGCTTCCGCCGCGCCCAGGCCGGTCGGCGCGGGCGCGGCGGAAAGCGCGTGTTCGTAGCGGTCGAATGAGCCCTTCCGGCGTTGGTGTGCCTGCTCTTCCGCTCCGAAAGCGAGCGCAAAGAAATGCCGCATGCTCAGAACGCCAGGATGGAATATCCGTTGGCGGCGAGGGTGCGCAGACTTGCCACGCCGGAGGTGCCCGGCAGCGGGTTGTCCTTGATCAGTTCGAGGCCGGCGGCCCGGGCGCCGTCCCCGCCACCGAACAGATCGCTGCAGCCACACGAGACACCGGCGATCGTATGGCGTACTGCCTGGTAGACCTCATATGCGGGATGTTCGGGGGATTCCAGCAGTTCGGGCCAGCGCGTGCCGGCGCCCTGGAATTGCACCCGGACTTCGTCGCCGGCCTGGTCGAAATCGTAGGCCGCGGCGAGCGCGTTGAACATGCGGCCGAGCGCTTCGTCACCGCCGTGTGGGTCGCTCATCACGAGAACCGCGGTCTTGGTCGCGTGGTCCGTATTCATTGATCTCTCCTCGAGAGCCGCGGCTGAGAACGGTCGTTCTCAGCTCGGTTGCTAGTGTAGGAGAACGAAGGTTCTCAACGCAAGGAGGTCGCTGTGCCGGAGCAGGGCGAGGCGGCGCAGGTGCTCGCCGCGGCCGATCGCTTGTTCAACGACCAGGGGGTGCAGGCGGTTGGGATGGACCGCATCCGCGATGCCGCCAAGGTGCCGCTGAAACGGCTCTACCGGCACTTCCCGTCCAAATCCGCGCTGGTATGCGCGGTGCTGGAGCAACGCGACCGGGATGTCCGCTCGGCGATCACCGAATATGTCGCGGGCCGGGCCGATACGCCGCGGGAGCGGATTCTGGCCGTCTTCGACTTTCTGCACGAGTGGTTCGCCGAACCCGGTTTCCGGGGATGTCTGTTCATCAACACGGTCGGCGAACTGGGCGGCACCTCCGACGAAGTCGGCCGGATCGCCCGCCGGCACAAAACAGCGATGCGTGACCATCTGGCCGAACTCGTCACCGCGGGCGGGTATCCACCCGCTCTCGCCGAGCAGCTCATGATCCTTGCCAACGGTGCGATGGTCACCGCTGTCGTGCAGGATGAGGGCCCCCGGGCGGCGCGGCAGGCACAGGCGGTGGCGGCGGTCCTGCTGTCCGCGGCCGAAGCGCAGGAGGTTGCGCCGGGAGGGCCGGGCCCGGTGCGGGGAAGCCGCGCCATAGACTCGGCACAGTGAACAGTGGGCTGATCCTGGGGGCGACACCACTGGGGGATATCGGGGACGCGTCGCCGCGGTTGCGTGCAGCGCTGGAGTCCGCGGATATCGTCGCCGCGGAGGACACCCGCCGCACGCGGTCACTGGCTACCGCACTGGGTGTGGAGATCCGGGGGCGGGTGGTGAGTTTCTACGACCACGTCGAGACCGCCCGAGTACCGGCGCTGCTGTCCGAGATCGCCGCCGGGCGGACTGTGCTGCTGGTAACCGACGCGGGGATGCCGTCGGTGAGCGATCCGGGATACCGGCTGGTGGCAGCCTGCGCGGAACAGGGGTTGCCGGTGACCTGCCTGCCGGGGCCGTCCGCGGTGACCACCGCGCTGGCGCTGTCGGCGCTGCCGGTGGACCGCTTCTGTTTCGACGGTTTCGCGCCGCGCAAACCGGGGCGTCGCAAGGAGTGGCTGGGAACGCTGGTCACCGAGCCGCGGGCGTGTGTTTTCTTCGAGGCGCCGCACCGGCTGGCGGACTGCCTCACGGATGCGGTCGAGGTGCTGGGTGGACAGCGGCGGGCCGCGGTCTGCCGGGAACTCACCAAGACCTATGAGGAGGTCGTCCGGGGCACGCTCGCCGAGCTGGCCGAATGGGCTGCCGAGGGTGCGCGCGGGGAGATCACGGTCGTCCTGGAGGGCGCCGCCGCGACCGTAACCGATCCGGAGGATCTGGTGGCGCAGGTGGAGGAACGGGCCGCGGCGGGGTTACGGCTCAAGGACGCCAGCGCGGAGATCGCCGAGATGGCGGGGGTTTCGCGGCGCGAACTCTACGACGCCGTGCTCGCGGCCCGGCGCGCGGCGCTGGACTGATACCCGGCCGCGCGGGGCGGCCGGGTACCGGGGTCAGTCCGCGGTCTCGGGTTCCACATAGCGCGGGAACACCGGTTCCGGTGCGGGCAGCGCGACGCCGGGTACCAGCGGTGTGGCGATATCGGCGAATTCGCGGCCCTGCTGCGCGAGCAGGTCCAGGATCTTCGCCGCCGAACCCGGAATCACCGGCTGGGTCAGGATCGCGACGATGCGCACCACCTCGAGGGTCACGTACAGCACCGTCGCCATCCGGGCGAGGTCTTCCTCGGTGCCGGATTTCCGCAGCGCCCAGGGGGCCTGGGCGCTGAAGTACCGGTTGGTTTCGCCGAGGGTCAGCCAGATCTGCTCGAGCGCCAGATGCATCTGCTGCACGTCGAATTCGGCCCGGCATCGCTCCAGCAGCCCGTTGGCGCGGTCGAGCAGCGCCCGGTCGTCGTCGGTGAACTCGCCCGGGGTGGGCACGGCGGCGCCGCAGTTCTTGGCGACCATGGTCAGGCTGCGCTGAACCAGGTTGCCGTACTCGTTGGCCAGGTCGGCGTTGATGCGGGAGACGATCGCCTCGTGGCTGTAGCTGCCGTCCTGGCCGTAGGAGATCTCGCGCAGCAGGAAGAAGCGCACCGCGTCCAGGCCGTAGGTGTCGACGAGGGTGAGCGGGTCGACGACGTTGCCGACCGACTTCGACATCTTCTCGCCCTTGTTGTACAGGAACCCGTGGACGAAAACCCGTTTCGGCAGTTCGATACCGGCCGACATGAGGAAGGCGGGCCAGTACACGGTGTGGAAGCGGGTGATGTCCTTGCCGATGATGTGCACATCGGCGGGCCAGTACTTCGCGAAGGCGGCGGAATCGGTATCGGGGAATCCGACGCCGGTGAGGTAGTTGGTGAGCGCGTCCACCCAGACGTACATGACGTGATCGGGATGATCGGGGACCGGGACACCCCAGTCGAAGGTGGTCCGCGAGATCGACAGATCCTGGAGTCCGGCCTTCACATAGCTGACGATCTCGTTGCGCCGGGTCGCGGGGGCGATGAATTCCGGGTGCTCGTCGTAGAGGGCGAGGAGTTTGTCCTGGTAGGCCGAGAGCCGGAAGAAGAAGTTGGATTCCTCGGTCCAGGTGACCGGGGTTTTGGATTCGGTGGAGATACGGCTGCCGTCGTCGAGCAGCGTGGTCTCCTCCTCGGTGTAGAACGCCTCGTCGCGCACCGAGTACCAGCCGGAATAGCTACCCAGGTAGATATCGCCGTTGTCGAGCATCCGCTGCCAGATGGCCTTGCTGGCGATCTGGTGATCGGCGTCGGTGGTGCGGATGAACCGGTCGAAGGAGACGTCGAGGGTTTTGTCCATCCGCTCGAACGCATCGGAGTTGCGGGCGGCCAGATCCTCCACCGGGATGTTCTCGGCGGCGGCGGTCTGCTGCATCTTCTGACCGTGCTCGTCGGTTCCGGTCATGAAGAACACGTCGTACCCGTCGAGCCGCTTGAACCGGGCGAGCGCGTCCGAGGAGATGTACTCGTAGGCGTGCCCGATATGCGGCGCACCGTTCGGGTACGCGATGGCCGTGGTGAGGTAGAAGGCGGGACGATCGACTGCGCTCATGGTGTGTTGATTCCATCATGAGGACCGCGGTGAACCCGACTCGACTGCGTGTTCATGCCCTCAGAGGGTACTGGCAGGGGTGCGCGGGCCGGAATCGAATTCGCACCGGGTACCACGGTCGCGGTGCGCGGGGAGGACGCAGGCGCCACGCCACGGGGCCGGGAGCGGGTCTCTACTGTGGTGCGCGTGCCTCTTCTCGATCGTGTGCGTGCGCCCCGTTCCGCCCGCGTGGCGGACTCTGCCCTGTTCGCCGGCCCGCTGCGGCGCCGGAAGTCCGGGCGATGACCGCGAAACGTCCCGCGCCCCCGCTGCCCGAGCCGCTGACCCCGCTGGTCGACGCGCATACCCATCTCGATGCCTGCGGCGCCACCGATGCCGCGTCGGTGGCGGAGATGGTGGATCGGGCGGCCGCGGCCGGGGTCGGCCGGGTGGTGACCGTCGCCGACGATCTGGAGGCCGCCCGCTGGGCGGTACGCGCGGCCGGCTGGGACGACCGGGTGTACGCGGCGGTCGCCCTGCACCCGACCCGGGCGAACGCACTCGACGACGCCGCACGAACCGAGCTCGAGAAATTGGCGGCGGATCCGCGGGTGGTGGCGGTCGGGGAGACCGGGCTGGACTACTACTGGCCGGGCAAACTCGAGGGGTGCGCGGATATCGACACTCAGGTCGAGGGTTTCCGCTGGCATATCGACCTGGCCAAACGGATCGGGAAACCGCTGATGATCCACAACCGGGAGGCCGATCACGATCTGCTGACCGTACTGCTGGACGAGGGCGCCCCGGAGACGGTGATCTTCCACTGTTTCTCCTCGGACGTGAATATGGCGCTGTCGTGTGTGGCCGAGGGGTACGTGCTGAGCTTCTCGGGGACGGCCAGCTTCAAGAACGCGCACGAGTTGCGGGAGGCGGTGAAGGTGGTGCCCGATGATCAGTTGCTGGTCGAGACCGATGCCCCGTATCTGACGCCGCATCCGTACCGGGGTGCGCCGAACGAGCCGTATTGCCTGCCCTACACCGTGCGGGCGGTCGCCGGACTCCGCGGGCAGGATCCGGCGGAGCTGGCGGAGATCAGCACGGCCAACGCGAAGCGCGTCTATCGGCTGGCGGGCTGAGAATACTGTCGGCCGCGTGTGTGAGTTGAAACACAGTTTCCCGGATCGCATCGCGTCTAGCTGGGGTCCGGCGCCGATTCGTATCGGGTGGCGAATGAACCGGCCGGTTCCGGTTGTCGTCGGCCGTAGCCTTCGTTATCGTCCCGTTACCGTGTCACCCTTTGCGAGGATCAACTCCTCACGTTCGCCCCTGCTGTACATGGTCATCGCCGCTGTACTGCTCACTCTGATCGTCGGCGCCGGCGCGGCAATCGCCACGCACGACACCGGCAGCGACCGGGCCCATTCGGCTCCGGCCGCGGCGGTGCACGTCCCGGACGTGCCGCAGGCTGCCTGAGTTCTCACTCCCACCGGGCCTGTGCCCGGAATTCCGCCGCGCACCGGGTTGGTAGGTTTTCCCGGTGTCGGATGCCGAGATGATGGCGCGTGGTGAGGCTGCTCTGCTGGGGCCCGCGCAGGTGCGCGAACTGGCCGAGCGGCTCGGGGTGCGCCCGACCAAGCAGCTCGGACAGAACTTCGTGCACGACGCCAATACCGTCCGGCGGATCGTGACCGCCGCCGGGGTCGGACGCGCGGATACCGTTCTCGAGGTGGGGCCCGGGCTCGGCTCGCTCACCCTCGCGCTGCTGGATGTCGTGGACACGGTGATAGCGGTGGAGATCGATCCGGTGCTGGCCGGGCAGTTGCCCGCCACGGTCCGGGAGCGGGCCGGTGCGCTGGCCGACCGGCTGACCGTGGTGCCGGGCGACGCGCTTCGGGTACGCGCGGACGCGCTGCCCGCGGCCCCGACCGCACTGGTGGCGAATCTCCCCTACAACGTCGCGGTCCCGGTGCTGCTGCATCTGCTCGCCGAATTCCCCACCCTGTCGACCGCGCTGGTGATGGTGCAGGCCGAGGTCGCCGACCGGCTCGCGGCCCGGCCCGGCAGCCGGGTGTACGGAGTGCCCAGTGTGAAGGCGGGTTTCTACGGGACGGTGGCCAAAGCGGGGGCGGTGGGCCGGCAGGTGTTCTGGCCGGTACCGCAGGTGGAATCCGGACTCGTGCGGGTGGACCGGTTCGCCGAACCGCCGTGGCCGGTCGACGAGGAGCATCGCGCCCGCGTCTTCGAGGTCGTCGATATGGCCTTCGCGCAGCGCCGCAAGACATTGCGCGCGGCCCTGGCGGGCTGGGCGGGTGGCCCCGCGGAGGCCGAGCGGCGGCTGGTCGCCGCCGGAATCGCTCCGGCCGCCCGCGGGGAGACCCTGGATGCCGCGGCGTACGTCCGGCTCGCCGCGCAGTCCTGATCAGCCGGCGATCTCGTACCCCGCCTCGTCCACGGCGGCCGCGACCGCGGCGTCGGAGATCTCGCTCTCGCCCGCGACCACGACCCGGCCCGATTCGAGGTCGACATCGACGCCGGTGACTCCGTCGATCTTGCCGATCTCGGATTTCACCGACTGCACGCAGTGGCCGCAGGTCATGCCGGTGACGGTGTAGGTGCTGGTGGTGGGCATTGGCGTCTCCTTCGTGCGGGTCCCTCGTGGGACGGTATCGCCAATATACCCCCTGGGGGTACTAGACGGCAACGGCCGGGACCCCGGCATCGGCTGCCCCCGGGCCGGAGCAGCCGTTAGGCTGGGTCACCGTGCTGTCCGTTGTGCCCAGTCCTGTCACCGTGCGGGTGCCCTCGAAGGTCAACCTCCATCTGGGAGTGGGTGACCTGCGCGCAGACGGCTACCACGAGCTCACCACCGTGTTCCAGGCGCTGTCGCTCGCCGACGATCTGGAGATCGCGCCCGCCAACTCGCTCACCCTGCGGGTCACCGGCGAGGGCGCCGCGGAGGTTCCCACCGACCGCACGAATCTCGCGTGGAAGGCCGCGGTACGGATGGCCCAGCTCGCGGGGCGTTCGCCGCTGGTGGAAATCACCATCGACAAAGGCATCCCGGTGGCCGGCGGGATGGCCGGCGGCAGTGCCGACGCGGCCGCGACCCTGGTCGGGCTGAACGAACTGTGGGAGATGGGCCTGCACCGCGACGAACTCGCCGCCGTGGCCGCCGAACTCGGCAGTGACGTCCCCTTCGCCCTGCACGGTGGTACCGCGCTGGGCACCGGGCGCGGCGAACGGCTGCTCCCGGTGTTGTCCCGCAACGCCTTCCACTGGGTGCTCGCCCTGGCCAAGGGCGGTCTGTCGACCCCCGAAGTATTCACCGAACTCGACCGCCTGCGGGTTCAGGGCAACCCGCCCCGGCTCGGTGAACCGCAGGAGCTCATGCAGGCCCTGGCCTCCGGTGACGCGAAACAGCTCGCGCCGCTGCTGGGTAACGATCTGCAGGCCGCCGCCGTCTCGTTGCGCCCGGAACTACGCCGCACACTGCGCGCGGGAGTCGAGGTCGGCGCGCTGGCCGGGCTGGTATCGGGTTCCGGACCGACCTGTGCGTTCCTCTGCGATTCGGCCGATTCGGCGGTCGCGGTGGCGGCGGAACTCTCCGGCGCCGGGGTGGCGCGCAGCGTCCGCACGGCCACCGGACCGGTGCCGGGAGCCCGGGTGACCAACCAGGAGGAACCGCCCCACCCGGTACCCGAACCGCCCGCACCCGGCCCGCGACGCGCCTGATCCCTTCCCGCGCCGATCGGCCGCGATACGCCGGTCGGCCGATCGGCGGACGGGCCGCACTCACCCCGCACCGGTATCCGGTGGCGCGACCGGCCCGCTACCGGCGGCTCGATAGGCTGAGCCGAGCCGCGGCGCGCGCGGTACGAAGCCGGAGGCGGAAGGATTCATGTCCAACCTGATCAACCTCGAGCAGGTCAGCAAGAGTTTCGGGATCAAGCCCCTGCTCGACGGAGTGTCGCTGGGAATCCACGCGGGCGACCGGATCGGGGTGGTGGGCCTCAACGGCGGCGGAAAGACCACCCTGCTCGAGGTGCTGACCGGGATCGAGGAGCCCGACGCGGGCCGGGTCAGCCGGCTCGGCGGACTGCGGCTGGCCGTGGTGACCCAGCGTGGGGTGCTGCCGGAGAATGCGACCATCGGCGAGGTGGTACTGGCCGGATTGGCCGAAGATGCCCCCACCGGCGATATCGCCGAGCACGAATGGGCCGCCAACCCCCGGATCCGGTCGGTCCTCGACGGTATCGGTATCGCGGACCTGGGCCTGGACACCAAGGTGACCAATCTGTCCGGCGGGGAGCGCCGGCGGGTCGCGCTGGCCGCCGCGCTGGTCCGGGAACTGGATCTGCTGGTTCTGGACGAACCGACCAACCACCTCGATGTCGAAGGTGTGCAGTGGCTGGCCGAACATCTGCTGGCCCGGCGCAGCGCGCTGGTGGTCGTGACCCACGACCGCTGGTTCCTGGACACCGTCGCCACCAACACCTGGGAAGTGGTCGGCGGGCAGGTGGAAACCTACGAGGGCGGTTACGCCGACTGGGTGTTCGCCCGCGCCGAACGCGCGCGTCAGGCCGATGCCACCGAAGCCCGGCGCAAGAACCTGGCGCGCAAGGAACTGGCCTGGCTGCGCCGCGGTCCGCAGGCCCGCACCTCCAAACCGCGCTACCGCGTCGAGGCGGCCGAGGCGCTGATCGCCGATGTGCCGCCGCCGCGCGACAGCGTCTCGCTGGCCGCGTTCGCGAAGAAGCGGCTGGGGAGGGTGGTGGTCGAACTCGAGGACACCACGCTCACCACCCCTGACGGCCGCGAACTGGTGCAGGATCTGACCTGGCGCCTCGCGCCCGGCGAGCGGGTGGGCCTGGTCGGGGTGAACGGATCCGGGAAGACCACGCTGCTGCGCGCGCTCGCCGGTGACGAGGAACCGGTGGCCGCGGGTCGCCGGATCCAGGGGCAGACCGTGCGGATCGGCTGGTTGCGGCAGGAACTCGACGATCTGCCCACCGATATGCGGGTCCTGGAGGCGGTGCAGGAGATCGCTATGCGCATCACCCTCGGTGAGGGCAGCAAAGCGCTGGAGCTCTCGGCCGGACAGCTCGCCGAACGGCTGGGTTTCAATCCGGCCCGCCAGCGCACACCGGTCCGCGACCTCTCCGGCGGTGAGCGCCGCCGGTTGCAGTTGACGCGAATCCTGATGTCGGAGCCGAATATGCTGCTGCTCGACGAGCCGACCAACGATCTCGATATCGATACCCTCCAGCAGCTCGAGGATCTGCTGGACAACTGGGCGGGCACGCTCGTGGTGATCAGCCACGACCGCTATCTGATCGAACGGATCTGCGACACCACCTGGGCGCTGTTCGGCGACGGCAAACTGACGAATCTGCCGGGCGGTATCACCCAGTACCTGGCCCGGCGGGCCGAACTCGGCGGTGGGCCTGCGGCGCGACCGGCCGGGGGGCCGGAGGCGGCGGCGCCCCGGACCGATTCCGCGGCCTACCGCGCGGCGCGTAAGGAATTGACCCGCCTGGAACGGGCCATCGACAAACTCGGGGAACGCGAGGCGGCGCTGCACTCCGCCCTCGCCGCGGCCGCGACCGAACCGGACAAGCTGGTCGGCCTGGGCGCCGAACTGAAGGACGTCCAGGCGGAGAAGGAAACCGCCGAGGAGCGGTGGATGGAACTGGCCGAGCAGGTCTGACCCGGCGGGTCAGCGGATGCCGGCGGCCGGTCCTTCTTCGCCCGCGATCGGCAGGCTGGCCTGGACGAATTCGCTGCCGAACGGGGTGAGCGCGATACCGCGATGCTGGAGCCGGCCGCGGCCGCCCGCTTGTTTCAGCAGATCGGTGACGGCGCTCTGGGCCTCCAGCAGCTGATAGCGCTCGGGGGTGCCCACCGCATCGGGTATCGCCTCGAGCAGGCCGATACGGCGGAGGTTGGCGAGATAGCGGTGCACCCGGTCGGGATGGCGTAGCCCGGCATTCTCGGCGATCATGCTCATCCCGAGATCAGTGGGCGTGATGCGTGGTTCGGCGGTACGCGCACCCCGCCGCGACGACCGCCCGCCGCGGACGGTCACCGCCGGTTGCGGTCCCTGCACCCGCAGCAGGCGCAGGATCCGGGCCTCGTCGGAGGTGAGTTCGGCGAGGATCCGGGCGAACGCCGGATGGCCCTCGTCGGGGTCCTGGGGACTGGCGGCCAGCCGCAGTAGCGCGGCACCCTGTTCGCGCAGCGATCGTTCGCTGCGGGATCCGCCGGGCGTGTTGGCGTCGGACGCGGTGACCCCGAGCGCCGAGCGCAGCGCTTCGCGGACCTGTCGCGCGGCCGCGGTGCGGATCTCGGCCGGGGGTAATCCGGCCATACTGCCCCGCACCACCGTTTCGGTGACATCGAGGGCCGTATGCACGCCCCACGAGGCGGTACCCGAGACCGCCGATACCGCGACGCGCGCGACGCCGCCGACCGCGCGCACCGTGGCGGCCGGTCCGCCCGGCGCGTGCGGCCTGTTCGATGTGCCGGTCTCCTCCGGCTCCTGGTTCACAGCCATGTCGTCGCCACCCCCGTTCCGAAGACCAGGATATGCGCGTAACCCGCGAACAGGCCGAGCACGCCGCCGTGTACGAAGAGCAGCCACTCGTCCTGTTTGATCGCGGCGCGCAGCATATCGACGAAATCGTTGGGCGACAGTCCGGACATCTGCTTCGAGATATAGGCGCTGATCTGCTTGCCCTGCCGCTGGTTGAAATCCTCGTCGGCGAAGGCGAGCGGCGCGATGGCCATCGCCTCCGAGGTGAGGGTCTGGGTCAGTGACCGGTAGTCGCGGCTGCCGAGGACCAGTTTCACCGCGCCGCGGGCC
The DNA here is from genome assembly GCF_040638875.1 of Nocardia sp. NPDC024068. Classification (NCBI taxonomy): domain Bacteria; kingdom Bacillati; phylum Actinomycetota; class Actinomycetes; order Mycobacteriales; family Nocardiaceae; genus Nocardia; species Nocardia sp. NPDC024068. The sequence goes on from NZ_JBEZYU010000050.1 coordinate 13,536, forward strand.
GGGCCCAGGGCGCGGTCGGCGGCGGGCCGCAGCGTGTCCTCGAGCATCTGCAGGGTGCGGTCGGATTTCGGGCCGTTGAGCAGTTCGTCACCGATATTGGCCACCGTCATCACCTGGGTGGAGACGAGTTCGGCATAACCGGCGGTGATTTCGTCCTGCCGCTTGATCAGCAGGCCCTGCCGCCAGGGGCACCACCATTTCGGCTCGGCGGGAGCGAAGATCATATTCAGGCCCACCCAGTTGACCACCCAGCCGATGATCACCCCGCCGATCGGCAGTACGGCCAGTGTGGGCCAGCCGGTCACGTGCAATATTCCGACCAGCACCACACCCATGGGCGCGCCGAAATAGAGGCCGAAATTCTGCATGAACCGCAATTCCTTGGCGCCCAGCACCTGGAACAACTGATTCAGCAGCTGCGGGCGGGCCTGGAAATAGCGGATGACCATCTGTTTGACATCCAGCAGTTGATCGATGTTCGCGCCGAGTTCCTCGGTGAGTTCGCGCAGAATATCCGGCAGTTGCTGGCGCACCCGGGCGTGCACCATCTCACGGACCTGGGTGGGGAGGTTGTACCAGAGCTGCGGATGGTCGCGACGCAGGATGTTCTCGACGATATCGCGGATCTGCGCGTCGGCGGTGCCGGCGAGATGCTCGGCCAGCGCGTCCGGCTCCAGTTCGCGATAGAAATCGGTGACGCTGCCGAGTTTCGAAAGACCTTTGTCGACCGCGATACTGGCCATCTTGTCGGCCCGCGACGGCACGATGCCCTGCCAGCCGAACCGGCCGTCGTCGCTGAGCAGCGGCAGGATCTGGATCCGCTTGGGCAGATACGGGTACAGGTAGCGCAGACCGGGAACCCGCATACCGTGAAATGCGATCGGCCGGAACAGCATCAGTACACCGGTCCAGTTGGTGATGTAGCCGATGACGCCGGTGAACAGGGGAATCGTGATCAATTCCAGGAGGATCGTCGGGTGCACCCCGAACACACTCTCCAACACGGCACACCCTCCTGCTCCGGTGCTCGCAGCCGCACCGGGACCTCAAAATTAGCACCACCGCCCGGCGCCCATCGCCCCGCGACGGTCCGCGGTGTCTTCAGCGCATCCGGGTACGGCACATTAGTGTCTCAGACGTGGGCCGGATTCACGGTCCGGCGCCGGGCGATCACGGTGAATGGGCAATAATCGGTGAGCGGATTCGTTCATCTGGCGATATCGGAGTAGACGTGGCAGACGACAGGACCGGACAGGAGTTCCCCCGGGCCGGTTCCAGGGCCCTGGACCGGAGCTCGCCGACCGCCGCCGACCGGAGTTCCGCACCGGAAACCGGGCGGCGCGCCACCGGTAACGGCCTGCGGTCCGGCGCCACCGATGCCACCCGCCGCCGCGCCGCGAGCGACCCGGTACCCGGCGCCGCCGGTAGCGTCGTGCGCCGTCCGCCCTCCAGCGTCGAACGCAGCGCCGATGTCGAACAGCACCAGATCAGCAACGAGGCGAGGCTCATCCGCGGAGTGTTCCGGGCCGCCGGCCTGGCGGCGGGCAGCGTGGTCCGCGGCGGCCAGTGGGCGGTGGAGACCTCCTACGAGGTCACCCGGGAGATCACCCAGGCGGCACTGGACGGCGAATCCTCCGCCGAGATCGCCGAACGCACCGGCAACGCGCTGCGTTCGATCGCCCGCAGCGCGCTGGGCGTGACCGAGGGCTCGGTGCGCGAGATCGTCAGCTACGTCCCGACCGGGCAGACACCCGCCCAGCAGACCGTCGCGGTGGGCTCCTATCTGCGTTCGTCCACCGTCGCCGAACTCCGGAAACGTGGTGACGCGCTGCTGGCCCGCTCCGCGGACGTGTACTTCACCGAAGAGGTGCATCCCGCCTACGACCGGATCCTCGACGAACTGGCTCCCGATGAGGCCCGGGTGCTGCGCTATATGGCGCTCAACGGGCCGCAGCCGACCGTCGATGTGCGGACCAACCGCCCGCTGGGAATCGGCTCGGAGCTGATCGCCGGCGGGCTGACCTCGGTCCCGGAGCAGGCCGGGGTGCGGTACATGGACCGCGCCCGCTCCTATCTGATCAATCTCAGCCGGCTCGGGCTCACCGAGAATTCCGATGATCCGGTGGTGCTGAGCCGGTATATGGTCCTCGAGGTCCAGCCCATCGTGGAGGCCGCTCTGAAAAAGGCCGGGCGGGCGCCGAAAATCGTGCGCAAAAGCCTGCGGTTGACCGAGTTCGGCGAGGATTTCTGTCGCACCTGCTTCACTATCGGCAACGGCGACCGGCCCTGATTTCCGGGCCACCGAAAGGCTGCTCCGGCTGATCTACCAGTGCTTTTGTTGTGCTGACCGGGTGAAACCCGGAGCCGTGATACCGCTGTCGCTGTATAGCAATCCGATGCAGATCTGAATAACCTCCCTATTTGTCCATTTCAGGTGGGATGGTGGAGATATGGACCAGGGCGAGGAGCGCAACGATCCCGGGCCGCGCCCGGGTGGCTTTCCGCGGCGGCCGGGCCAGAGCAGTGAGAACATGGCCTTCTCCGGTGCCGCGCTCGCTGCCGCGCTGGGAGCCGGACTCGATGTCTCGCTCCCACCGCGGCTCGAGCCCGATGCCGAGGTGCCGTTGACGATGGGGCCGTCACGGCCGAATGATCAGCGCCCGAAATCCGCGGGCGATCCCGACGATGTCCTCGCGATCCATCGCCTCAAATTCCGGTATCTGCGCGCCCTGGACACGAAACTCTGGGACGATTTCGCCGATACGATGATCCCGGAGGCCACGGCCACTTACAGCGAATATCTACAGTTCGAATCCCGGGACGCATTTCTCACATTCATGCGCAATACGCTCGGCCCGCATGTGATCACCGAACACCGATGCGATCATCCCGAGGTCGATGTGAACGGAGATCGGGCCAAGGGGATCTGGTACCTGTCCGATACGGTGCTCATTCCCGAGAACAATATGCTGCTGCGGGGTGCCGCGTTCTACACCGACGATTACATCCGGTGCGAGGACGGGCAGTGGCGAATCTCGCATACCGGTTATCAGCGCACCTACGAGGTGGTGCTCTCGCTCAGCGATCTGCCCAGCCTGCGGCTGACCGCCAACCGGTGGGGGCTGATCCAGCAGGCGAGCGGGGTCGAAGCCGTCGAACGCGACCCCCGGGATCACCCCGGTGCGAGCGAGCGTCCGGAGCCCGAGCGGACCGGCGTCGACGAGGAGTATCCGGGTCCCGATGAACGGGCGGTGGGCTGACCACCGATACCGGCGCGGGGGTCGGCACACCGCCCGCGGCGGGTCCTAGTCGGCGGCGGCGACCAGCGGTTCGAGCGTGAGTTCCGGCATTTCCTTCCGGATGTACTGGAATCGCCACTTATCGCTGAACACCGCCAGGATCGCGCCGTCGGTGCGGGTGAACACCTCCACGCCGCGCTGGCGGTCGAGTTCGGCCGCCGATTCCGCGTCGGTCCGCCGGGCGATCGTGTAGGCGAGGTGATCGAGCTGGGTCTCGACGCCGAACTCGCCCTGCATCCGGGCGGTCACCACCTCGAACTGCATCGGCCCGACCGCGGCCAGCACCGGAGAGGCGTCGCCACGGGCGTCGTTGCGCAGCACCTGCACCACGCCCTCGGAGTCGAGCTGATCGATCGCCTTGCGGAACTGCTTGTATTTACCCGCGCTCTGGGCGCGCAGCGCGGCGAAGTGTTCGGGTGCGAACGAGGGGATCGGCGGGAACTCCACCTTCTTGTCCACGAACAGCGTGTGTCCCGGCGCCAGCGCTGTCGCGTTCACCAGGCCGACGACGTCGCCGGGATAGGCGGTATCGACGGTGGCGCGCTCGCGGCCGAACACCGTCAGCGCGTACTTCGTGGCGAACGGGCGGCCGGTCTGGGCGTGGGTGACCACCATGCCGCGTTCGAACTCACCGGAGACGATCCGCATGAACGCCAGCCGGTCGCGGTGGGCCATATCCATCCCGGCCTGCACCTTGAACACGACCGCGCTGAACGGGTCCGCGGGTTCGCGCGGGGTGCCGTCGGCGGCGGCGCGGGAGCCGGGTGCCGGTGCGAGGGACACCAGGGTTTCCAGCAGTTGCCGGACGCCGAAGTTCAGCATGGCCGAGGCATAGATCACCGGGGAGGTCTGGCCTGCCAGGAACAACTCCTGATCGTGATCCTGGCCTGTGGCCGACAGCAGTTCGCTCTCCTCGGCCGCCGTCGTCCACGCCGCGCCCTCCCGCGCCTCGGCGGCGTCCGGGCCCAGTGATTCCTCCGGCGCGATGGTGGCGCCACCGGCGGTCCGGGTGAAGTGGATGTACTCCCCGGCCGCGCCGTCGGCTCCGCGGCGCAGCAGTCCGCGGAAATCGCCCGCGATGCCCACCGGCAGGAACAGTGGCGTGGGAGTGAGGCCGATCCGCTCCTCGATCTCGTCGAGTAGTTCCAGCGGGGCCCGCCCGGGACGGTCCCATTTGTTGATGACGGTGATCACCGGGATGCCCCGGTGGCGGCAGACCTGGAACAGTTTCAGCGTCTGCGGTTCGAGGCCCTTGGCCGCGTCGATCAGCATCACCGCGGCGTCCACCGCGGTGAGCACGCGGTAGGTGTCCTCGGAGAAATCGGAGTGACCGGGGGTGTCGACCAGGTTGATGACGTGGTCGATATCGGATCCGGCGGCGCGGTAGTTGAACTGCAGGGCGGTGGAACTCACCGAGATCCCGCGCGCCTTCTCCATCTCCATCCAGTCCGACACCGTCGATTTCCGGCCCGCTTTGCCGTGGATGGCGCCGGCCTCCGAAATCTTGCGGGCGTGCAGCGCCAGCGCCTCGGTGAGGGTCGATTTACCCGCGTCGGGATGGGAGATGACGGCGAAAGTGCGGCGCCGCGACACCTCGGCGGCCAACCCGCGCGCGGTGGGCGCGGCGGAGCCCTCGGTGGAGGCGGTCAACGGAAAAACCCTTTCGGCGAGGCGGGGGAGATGGCAACCTGTCCAGGGTACGTGACGCTTCTGACCGGCTTTCGTCGTGTCGCTCACCACCCGATTCAGGACTTATGCGGCGGCTGAGTTACAGTGTTCGGGTTGTCTCGGCGAGGGTTCGCATTTCTGCGGCACCGTGATCGACGCGGCCCGGCTCACGGCCGTCTGCGTTCGGTTTTTCGCCTGACGAGCAGACCACCGACCAGGGGCGCGATATCCCTGGCACCGCCCATACGCCCGGTAGAGCCGTAGGAGTTATCCAGTCATGTCCGACGTCAACCTTCTCGAAGCGACGATCCGCACCGAGTTCGGCAAGGGCGCCGCGCGCCGCACCCGCCGTGCGGGCAACGTTCCGGCGGTCCTGTACGGGCATCAGGCCGACCCCCAGCATCTGTCGCTGGACGCACTGTCCTTCGCCGCGATCCTGCGCCAGCACGGCACCAACGCGGTGCTGAACCTGAATATCGACGGCAAGAAGCAGCTCGCGCTGACCAAATCGGTCGTGGTGCACCCCATCCACCGCTACATCGAGCACGCCGATCTGCTGATCGTGAAGCGCGGCGAAGAGGTCACCGCCGACGTTTCCATCACCGTGACCGGTGAGGCCGCCCCCGGCACCCTGGTCACCCAGGACGCCACCACCGTCACCGTATCCGCGGACGCGCTGAACATCCCCGAGTCGCTCGAGGTCTCCGTGGCCGGCGTCGAGGCGGGCACCCAGATCACCGCCGGTGACATCGCGCTGCCCAAGGGCGTCAGCCTGGCCGGCGATCCCGAGGCCCTCGTCGTGAACATCGTCGAGGCCCGCGCCGCCGCCGAGCCGGAGACCGCGGCCGAGGGCGAAGCCGCCGAAGGCGAGAGCGCCGAATAACACTCCGCACGTAGCGCCGCGATGGCCGATACCGCGCCGGCGCTCGTCGTCGGCCTGGGTAACCCGGGTTCCGGCTACGAGCGCACCCGGCACAATGTGGGCTTCCTGGTCGCCGACTCGCTCGCTGAGCGGGTCGGCGGCCGGTTCACTGCGCACAAGAAATCCGGTGCCGATGTGCTGCAGGCCCGATTGGACGGGCGGCAGGTCCTGATCGCGAAACCGCGGTCGTATATGAATCTGTCCGGCAAGCCGGTGGCGGCACTGGCGCGCTTCTTCTCGGTACCGCCCACCGAGGTCGTGGTCATCCACGACGAGCTGGATCTCCCCTTCGGCGAGATCCGGCTCAAACGAGGCGGCGGTGAGGGCGGGCACAACGGCCTGCGCTCGGTGTCCGGGGCGTTGACCACCAAGGACTATCTGCGCACCCGCATCGGTATCGGGCGCCCGCCGGGCCGCCAGGACCCGGCCGATTTCGTCCTGAAGCCGTTCTCCGCGGTCGAGCGCAAAGAGCTCCCGGTGGTGGTCGAGCAGGCCGCCGACGCGGTCGAACTGCTGCTGCGAATGGGTCTCGAGGCCGCACAGAATCGCCTGCATTGAAATTTGGGTGGCCTGTTCGCGAAGGTGATTTCGGAACGGCCGTTCGCGAAGGTGTTTCAGTCTCCGGACTCGCCGGGGCGGTTCACAAGCCCACCCCCACCTTCACGAGTGTGGTCCATTCAAAACCGACCATTCGACCTCGTTGCCCCCCGGCTCAAACCCGGGCCGCGAGAACAAGTGCGAATCGATCATCGGGATCGGTCCACGCATGCTCCAGCACGAAACCCGCCCCCCGGAGTTCCTCGCCGAGCCCCTCCAGCCGGAATTTCGCCGAGATCTCGGTGCGCATCTGCTCACCGCGGGCGAAGCGCACGGTGAGCCCGAGGTCGGCGACCGTGACAGTGGTATCCACCGTCGACTCCAGCCGCATCTCGATCCATTCGTTGTCCGGATCCCAGTGCGCGATATGACGGAACGCCTCAGGTTCGAAATCCGCGCGCAGCCGGGAATTGAGCACCCGCAGCACATTCCGGTTGAACTCCGCGGTTACGCCGGCCGCGTCGTCGTAGGCGGGGACGACGATCGCCGGATCCACCACCAGGCCCACGCCCAGCAGCAGCTGTTCACCGGGTTCGAGGACATCGTGGATACCGCCCAGGAATTCGGCACGTTCGGCGGGCACCATATTGCCCAGGGTGCCACCCAGGAAGGCGATCATCCGGCGGCCGCCGCGCGGCAGCGTCGCCAGGGTGTCGGTGAAATCGCTGACCACGCCGTGCACGGCCAGCCCGGGGAACTCCGCGGCGACCTCGGCCGCCGAAGCCCGCAGCGCCGAGGATGAAACATCCTGGGGGACATAGGTCTTCAGTGGGCCTTCGGTGGTGAGAGCGTTGAGCAGGATCCGCGTCTTGGCCGCCGACCCCGAGCCGAGTTCCACCAGCACCTCCGCCTGCGCGGTCCGCGCGATCGCGCCGGCCACACTGTCCAGCAGGGCCCGTTCGGTGCGGGTCGGGTAGTACTCGGGCAGGGCGGTGATCTGCTCGAACAGCTCACTGCCGCGGGCATCGTAGAACCATTTCGGAGGCAGCCATTTCGGGCTGTCGGTGAGGCCGCGCCGAGCGTCGGCGCGCAAAGCCGCGGTCAGGTCGGCGTCGGTGAGATGGACTTCTACGACGGGTTGGGTCATCGCGTCAGGCTTTCGGTCGAGGTGGATTCGGCCATTTCCAGGGATTCGATATGCAGGGCGCCGGGCTCGGCGTGGACCAGGCTGCGGTCGGGCAATGCCTGCCACCGGGGATCGTCGTCGTAGGGTTCGGATGCCAGGATGGCGAAATCGTCGGTTACCAACGCGGACAACGAGTGGTAGCAGGTGGTCGCCCACAATGCGTTGCCGTCGCCGAGCAGCAGATTGACCCGGGCGTCGGGCGCGTGGTGCACAATCGTCGTGATCAGCAGGCGTAAGGCGGTGCCGGGGGTTTCGGCGAGACCGGCGGGGGGTTCCGGGTCGAGCAGCCGGCGCAGCAGCACCCACAGCGCGGCCGAATCGGTCTGCGCTTCGGCCTCGAGGAGATGGCTGGTCTCGTAGCGGCGGGTCAGCCCGGCGCGGGTCGCGGCGACATCGAGATCCGACAGGACGGCGGTGAGCACCGTCCGCCACTGCGGGATCACCCCGTTGTGGCTGAACGCCCAGCGATCCCACAGCAGCGGCGCGCACGCGGAGCGGTCCAGTGGCATCCCGACGGTGGCCGAGCGCACCGCGGCGAGGACCGCGTGCGAGGTCAGTTGCGGCAGGACCTCTTCCACGGCCGGATCGGTCCAGATCGGGTCGGCGTTGCGGTAGCGCGTCACGGTGCCGTCGACCCACCACGCCACCCCGAATCCGTCGGCGTTGATGGTTCCGCCGCCGCGCATATCCCGGGGCGCCCACGACTGGGTGCGCAGCGAATGCGGGCCCCGCAGCACCAGATCACCCACCGGTACGACGGGACCCACATAGCCGAGATGCCTGCACATCAGGCCTCTTCCGGGCCCAGGGTGCGGGCCAGCCGGAACCCGGAGAAGATCTGCCGGCGGATCGGATGGTCCCAGTTGCGGAAGGTGCCGCGGCAGGCGACCGGGTCGGTCCCGAACGAGCCGCCGCGCAGGACCCGGTAATCGCCGCCGAAGAAGACCTCCGAGTACTCCCGGTACGGGAAGGCCCGGAATCCGGGATACGGATGGAATTCCGACGACGTCCACTCCCAGATATCGCCCATCAGCTGATGGACCCCGGCCGGTGAGGCGCCCGCCGGATACGCGCCGATCTCGGCGGGTTCCAGATGCCGCTGCCCGAGATTGGCCGTCCCCGGGCCGGGTTCGGTATCCCCCCACGGATAGGCGCGGGTGCGACCGGTGGTGGGGTCGAACCGGGCCGCCTTCTCCCATTCGGCTTCGGTGGGCAGACGTTTACCGGCCCAGTTCGCGTACGCCTCGGCCTCGAACCAGCACACGTGCACCACCGGTTGCTGCGGGCGCAGCGGACGCCGGACACCGAACACCCGGCGCCACCACTGCCCGTCGGAATCCCGCTCCCAGAACTGGGGCGCGGTGAGCCCGGCCTCGCGCCGATGCGACCAGCCGCGCGCCGACCACAGTTCGCGCCGGTCGTAGCCGCTGTCCTCGACGAAGGCGAGGTACTGCGCGTTGCTCACCGGGGCGGCATCGATCGCGAACGCCGCGACGTCGACCGGATGCGCGGGCCGTTCATTGTCGAGCGCCCATGGGTCGGTGGAGGTGCCCATGACGAATTCACCCGCCGGGATCACGACCTCGCCGCGGACGGCGGTGGCCGCGGCCGGCGGCGCCGGGGCCGACAGCACCGGAGCCCCGGCCCGGAGCTGATGGGTGGCGAGCATGGTCTCGTCGTGCTGCTGTTCGTGCTGGGCGATCATGCCGAACGCGAAACCGCCCGTCACCAGCTCGTCACCTCGTAACGGACTGCGTTCCAGGACATCCCACACCTTGTCGCGCACGGTGCCGGCGTAGCCGCGGGCCTGGCGCGGATCGAGTAGCGGCAGGCCGGGACGGTCGGAACGGGCGTGCCTGAACGCGTCGTAGAGTTCGTCGATATCGGCCCGGACCGCCTCCCGGCCGCCGACATCGCGCACCAGCCACAACTCCTCCTGGTTGCCGATATGGGCCAGATCCCAGACCAGCGGGCTCATCAGCGGAGAATGCTGCGCCGCGAGTTCGGCCTCGTCCACACAATCGGTGAGGGCCAGGGTGCGCTGCCGGGCCCGGGTCAGCGTCGCGGCGATGGTGTCGCGTAGCCGCTCGGTCTCGGTCCGGTCGGCGTTCGGATGGGCGATGGTCACGATGCTGCTCCGATCGACGGCGTGTGTTCGGTGGGACGGTCGCGGTGGTGGCCGGTGCGCTCATGCATCGCCGCCCCCGGGTGGTGTACCGGCGGCGCAGCGGCGCACCGCCGCGTGCAGGCCGGGATCGGCGGTCCGGTCGTGCGCGGCGGCGGCCTCCAGCACCGCGACGGCCGCGGCCCGCAGCTCCGGGTCGGCCAGGCCGTGGCGGGCGGCGGCGAGCCACCGGTCCGCGGTGCCCGCCGCGGCGGCGGTGGCGTCGGCGACCGCGTCCGGTGTGGACAGCAGGGCGTCGATCACCGTGATCGGCACGGTCCAGCCCCTACCGGGCTGGGCGTCGAGGTAGCGGACCTCGAAATGACCGCCGGGGCGCACCGGCGGGAACAGGGTGGTGAGGTGGTAGTCCAGATCGCCGATACCGGGGCGGCGGCCGATGGCATCGTCCAGATCGCCGGACAGCCAATCGGCGAACGTGGCATCCGGCGGCGCCGACCAGCCGCCCCGGGCATCCGGCTCCGGCCGCCGTACACACAGCAGCGGGGCGTCGAGGGCCCAGCGGGCATATCCGGTGACGGGGTCGTCCCATTCGGCGATCGGCGGGCACGCGCGGGCCGGGTCCAGATGCAGCCAGGTGCGCATCCGTTGTGAAGCCCACTGCCCGCCCGGCGCGCCGCGCAGCACGGGGGAGCAGGCGAACGCCGCGACCAGGGCGGGCCCCACGGCGTGCAGGGCCGTCCAGCGGGCGCCGAGTTCCGTTTCGTCGGCACCGGTATCGACGCTGACCTGTACCGCGGCGGTATTGCTCATCATGAGCCTGCCGAACGGGCCGATCCGGGCGAAGTAGTCCTCCATGGCCCGGTAGCGCGGCAGCCGCAGCTGACACCGAGGGTTGCGGGTGGGATCGGCGGCGGCGGCGACCATCCGGATCGACCGGCCGGCCAGCAGGGCCGCCAGCCGGTGCCGGTCCTCGTCCAGCCGGGCACACAGATCGGCGACGTCGGCGACGGCGGCGCTGGAGAGTTCGATCTGACCGCCGGGCTCGACGGTGACCCGGCTGCCGCCGGGGAGGGGAAGAGCGGGGGAATCCGGTGCGATCGACCGGGGAGCGTGCGGGCCGAGTGCCTGTGCGAGCAACTCGGTGGTGGGGCGTCGTCCGGCGAATGCGGAGTCCGGGGCCGGGCCGCCGCGGTGTTGCGGTGCGGTGCCGCCGGATCGTTGCCGGGATGCGGCGGCCGGGGCTTGCGGGGGGGTGGTGCGCGCGGCGCGGCCGCCTGCGTCGCACACCGTGAACCATTCGAGTTCGGCGCCGATGAGGCTCGGCGGGCCGAGCTTGAAACAGACCCCGCCGAGATAGGCTTCGGCGGCCGCACGGCTGGTCAGGGCCGGGTGTGGGTGTGAATCGCTGGTCCAGTCCGGGTGTTCGAGGGTGACCGCCATACCAACCTCCATGCGGCTCTCGCTTGCTGATCTCGCGTATCCGGTCGCCGGTACTGCAGGGCTCGTCTTCGATTGTCGGCCGGGATGCCGGACCGGGCCCGGGACCGACTCGGGCGCGGTGGCGGCCACGGGTGCGGCGCGCGTGGAATCCAGAGTAGCGACGGGGGCGGACACATTTTCGGCGCGAACGGGTCACGGATCCGGCACATCGGGCCGGATACCCGATACGACCGGCAGCGCCTAGGGTCGGTGACATGGTGGATGATCAGCGAGTACGTGCAGACACCCCGGGAGTCGGCACCGGATCGGTGTTCCTGGACAGCGCGGGATCCTCACTTCCGCCGCGGATCGTCACCGAGACCGTGATCACACATCTGCGCCGTGAAGCCGAGATCGGCGGGTACCGGGCCGCGAACGAACGTCTCGACGATCTGGCGGGCGTCAAGGACGCGATCGCGGCCCTCCTCAATGCCACCCCCGGCACCATCGCCCTCAGCGACAGTGCCACTCGCGCGTGGAGCGATTTCTTCTACGCGGTCCCGCTGCGCCCCGGCGACCGCATCCTGATCTCCGGCGCCGACTACGCCAGCAACGCCGTCGCGGCACTGCAGCGGGCCCGCGCCACCGGCGCCCGGGTGGAGCCGATCCCGAGCGACGAATGGGGCCGTATCGATCTCGACGCCCTGAGCGCGATGATGGACGAGCGGGTCCGGCTGGTGTCACTGCTGCATGTGCCCACCAACGGCGGCCTGGTGAATCCGGTCGCCGCGGCCGCGCGGATCGCGCGCGAGGGCGGGGCCCTGGTTGTGCTCGACGCCTGCCAGTCGGCCGGGCAGCTGCCACTGGATGTGGCCGAACTCGGTGTGGACGCGCTGTCGGCGACCGGCCGCAAATGGCTGCGCGGCCCCCGGGGCACCGGCTTCCTGTACATCCGGCCCGAATTGGTGGCCTCGCTGGAACCGTCCCGGCTCGATCTGCTGAGCGCCCGGTGGACCGGGCCGCAGGAATACCGGCTCGCCACCGACGCCACCCGGTTCGAGTTCTGGGAGCACGATGTGGCGGCCCGTCTCGGCCTCGGCGCGGCGGTGCGGTACCTTCTCGACCTCGGCCCGGACGATGTCTTTGCCGCGATCGCCGAGCGCGCCGGATATCTGCGGGGCGCGCTGGGTGAGCTGCCCGGGGTGACCGTCCGCGACCTCGGGGTGGAGCACAGCGGCATCGTCTCCTTCACCGTGGACGGGCTGGAACCGGTACAGGTCCGGGATCGTCTGCTCGGTGAGGACATCACGGTGAGCGTCAGCCACCGCGGCTCGACCCTGCTCGATATGTCCGCCCGCGGACTGGATTCGGTGGTGCGCGCCTCCCCGCACTATTTCGTGAGCCACCCGGAACTCGACCGATTCGCCGCCGCGGTCGCGGCGCTGTGAGGCCGCTGCGGTGTGCGGTGTGAGCCGGCCGGGCTTCGCGGCCCGGCGAAGCCCGTCGCGGTCCCGGTGCGGCCGCATTCTCCCCGAACACGAGTGAGCCCGTCTCCGGCCGGAGACGGGCCCGGATGCGCGGGTCAGGCGTTGACCGGGATGCTCAGCACCACTTCCCGCTCGTTCTCGGGCAGATAGTGGGCGGTCACGATCCGGCCCACCTGCACATTGCCGATCGCGGCCGGCGGCAGGAACTTCTCCGAGGAGGTGGTGAAGGTGCTGCCGTCGGGCCGGGTGACGGCCAGCCCCACGGCGACCAGCGAGTGACCGCCGCGGATCTCGCCGGGAACGGTCAGCGACTGCACCACCGCTTGCGCGGTGATCCCGCGGGCGGCGATATCGATCTTCTCGCGGGTCGTGAATCCCTTGCGGATCATCGACTCGTTCATCACCCGCTGGGCCGCGGCGCTGTCGCCGGAGAGGTCCAGTTGCACGATCCCGGGCCGGTCCGGCCGATAGCGCACCGGCAGGACCACGCCCGGGGTGAGCAACGCCAGTTCGGTCAGCGGCACGATCGTTTTCGCGGTCGCGTCGAATATTTTGCCGTCGGCCCCCTCGACGCTGAAGTCGATCCGGACCTGCGGCTGGTCGTTGAGGGTTACGCCGGTGTGCCCGAAGGATTTCACCGTGCCCAGCCCCAGCGGGGCGTCGCGGAACTCGCCGGTGTTGTTTCCTGTGAGGGCGGTGACGATACCGCTCGCGGTGAACGCGAAGGTCATGATCACCAGGGTGAGCGCGATGATCGGCAGGGCCAGGAACCCGTTGAGCCAGCCGAGGTAGGAGGGTTCCCACGCGCTGCCGGGCTCGTAGGTGAGCCCGTGCCAGAGGTAGGCGCCGACCGCGAGGGCGGCGAAGACGAGCGCGAGGGTACGCAGGGTGCGGATCATTATTTCTCCTGTGAGTGGTGGTCCGGATACCTGGCCACCGCGTCGCCCGGCCCGGTGGGACGGGCGACGCGGAGCCGGAGATCCGGGCCGAGGGGGTCAGCCGCCGACGACGTCCGAGCAGGCGAAGGTGATCTCGAAGGTCGCCGTGGCCGGTCCGGCCATCGGGTTGGTCATATCGGGCGCCCCGACGCCCTCACCGACGACGGTGTAGGTGTCGCCGTCCTTGGTGACCTTCGCCGACCCGCCCGGCTGCCCGTTGCCGTAACCGACGGCGTAGGGCATCCCGGCGGAGCCGCCCTGGCTGCCGGCGATACCGACGGCCTGAACCGTGGTGTCGTCGAGAATGGCCGCGCTCACGCTCAACTGGCCGTACTTGCTGTTGTCGGTATCGGTCAGCGCGAGCGCGAGGGTGTTGCCCTGCTTGGCGCAGGTGGTCTCGAAATCGGCTTCCAACGCCGCACCGTCGACCCGGGCGGCCGAGGATCCGCCGACGGGAGCGGTCTGGGTGGCGGCGGGGGTGCCCGGGGCCGGGGCTGCCGGGGCGCTCGCGGGGTCGTCGCCGCAGGCGGAGACCAGCAGGACCGCGGAGGCGGCGACGGTGCCGGCGGCGAGACGGAAGAGCTTGGCGTTCATGGTGTTTCCTGTTCTCTCGGTGATGCGGGCCCGGTGTCCGGGGCCGTTACGAGAAAAGTAGGAGCCGCGCGCCGCCTACCGATCCCAAGTTTTGCCCCGGCACCCCTGCCGGTACTCCGATAACCTGGGCACATGCGACGACCGCGGGCCATGGTGCTCGATGAGGTGTGGCGCGGTCTCGAGGGTGTGGAGGCGCTGAGCGGCCCGCACGGCGGTCCGCTGCGCCGGACCGTGAAAGCGATCCTCGACCCACTCGTCATCCGGCCGGTCCGGTACCCCGCCTGCGCGGGCGCGATCCTCACCGACGACGGCGCGACCCTGCTGGCGGCCCGGGTACACGCCCAGGCCGACGCGCTGCGCGCGACCGCGGCCTGGTTCACGCTGCTCAAACAGACTCGGCGCCGGCTGCGGATCACCGAGGGCAACGCTCAGGACCTGTACTTCCAGCGGTGTTTCGAACTCGCCGCGACCCGCGGCCATCCCGACCCGAACCGCGACAGGTTGCGGGCCGAAGCGGTGTTGCGGGAGATCCACGGCTTCGCCGCCGGACGCACCACCCAGGCGTTGCGGGAACATCTCACCGATCCGGCGCGGGCCGCGGAACTGGCGGATCTGCTCGGCAAGGCATGGCGTCGCAGGCCGCTCCCGCCCGCGATGCCGGTGGCTCGCGACGCGGGGCCGCGGCGGTTGCTCGACCACGCCGTCGGGACCCGCACCGGCCCCGATTCCGGCGCCGGTCGCAGGCTGTTGCGTGAGCTTGCCGCCACGAACGCGGGCACCCATTCCGGGATCGAACTGTGGCGCGGGCAGGGCGCCGCCTACGACGCGAACGTCTTCGGGCTGACCAGGCATCCGCTTCCGCGCCGCCCCGAGCTGGGGGAGTCGGCCTCCACGGCCGGGCTGGGCGCGCCCTTCGACCGGACGGTCTGCGAACGGGTGTTCACGGTGCTGCAGGTCTCGACCGAACGCGGCGAACTGCCGCCGATCCCGGACCTGGTCACCACCGAGATCGCCCGCAGCTGCGCCCCGTGGGCCCTGCTCGGCGAATCGCTGCGGGTGACCGCGGCGACGGGGGTGGAACTAGCTCTCGGGCTGGCACCGATCGGCGGGCCGGCCAGCGGGTCGCCCGGGGACTCGGAGGCCCACCGGGTGATCAACAGCCGGTGGCAACGCGAGGCCTACGTACTGCAGGCGCGCCGGCTCGCGGTCCGGCAGGTGTCCGTGGACCCGCACCCGCTGGGCGATATCGCCGCCGACCTGCGGACCCCGTGGCGGCCGTACCTGCGGCGGCTGTGGGTCCGGCTGCACGGACGGGACGTGCGCGAGCTGCCTGTCACCGACCCCGGGGAACTGTGGGACCTGCTCGACGGGGTGGCCCGCTCGGTGGTGCTGGACCACCGGGCCAGGGTGCGGAAGGTGCTGAGCGCACGGGTCGTGAGCGCGGAGCCGGATTCCGAAACGGCCGAACCGAGGGCCGTGTGATGGCCGGGGCCGTCGTCGTCCGGCAGATCCGGCCGGACCTGTGGACCATCGCCCCGGCCGGCGCGCCGCTGACGACCGACCCCGATCCGGGCGTGGACACCGCAGTGCTCGAGGTGCGGGGCGGCCATCTGAGCTGGACCGTGCCGGACGACCCCTGGATTCCGGCCGCCACCCTGCACGATCTGGACGCCGCCCAGGAATGGCTGTGGGCCGTCTACGGCGCCGGGGTCGCGGTCGCCGCGGACGAGTACACCGGGCCGGTGGAATTGCCGGTGCGGCCCGAGCGGCCCGAGCTCGCCGCGGCGGTGCGCCGGCTCGGATACGCGCACTGGGCGGCGCGCTGGTGGCCCGCCTCGACCGTGGACGGTATCGCCGCACTGGATTCCGAAGTGCTGGAACAGGAGATCGCCGAGCTGACCGAGCTGTGCGAAGGCATCGTCGACGGCGCGGACGCGGTGGCCGCCACGGAAAGCCCATCGCCGGATACCGCCCCGCCCGGCCCGGCCGTGACGCCTGGAGACCGTATCTCCGCCCGGGCGGGCGACTACGCGCTGGCCGCGGGCGGGCCCGCGCGGAACGGGGCGCTCTCCCTCGGGCGTGGCAGTGGGGGCTGGGACTGGCGACTGTGCCCGGCCGGTGTCCTGGACGCCTCCGAACACGCGGTGTCCTGGGAACTCTTCCGGACCGCCGGTGCCACGACCGCGCGTATCGCGGCCCTTGCCGCACCGGGTGCGCCCGCCGCGGTGCCGGACCATCTGCGGCCGTTCGCCCGGCTCCGCACTCCGCTGGGGCCGGTGGAGATCGCGCTGGAACCCGGGGCCGACAGCTGGCTCGGGGAGGTGGCGGTACCGGCCGATACCGTGACGGCGGTCGAGATCTTCGTACCGGGGGTGGGCCCCGAGGAACTCTCCGGGCCGGCCGGCAATGTGACGGCGCCCGCCGATTCCGCGCCTGGCTCGGCGGAGGAACGAGCGGTGCGGGCCCGGAAGCGTATCCGCGACCTCGCGCGTACCCGGCTGCGATGGGCGGGAGCGCATACGGGTCCCGGCCCGGGGACACCCGGCGGGCGAAACGGGTCCGGCGCACCGGATCCGGAGTCGGCCACTACCGCCCCGCTGCGAGCGGAAACCGCTGCGGCCGAATCAGATTCGGATTTCTGAAATGAGCGATCAGGACAGTCCACCCGGCCTCGAGTTGCTCTACGAGGGCGCCGCCGCCTATCAGCGCGGTGAGGTGGCCGAGGCGTTGCGGATCTTCGAGCACGCCGTGCAGACCACCACCGACGGGGTCCGCACCAGCGCGCTGATCAACGCGGCGAGTATGTACGACGAACTCGGCGACCACCGTGGCGCCGCGGTCCGGTATCGGCGCGCGCTCGGCGAGATCCCGGGGGACGCTGTGGAGAAACGCGCCTCCACCCTGATCAACTATTCGCAGGCCCTGCAGCATCTGAGTGAGCTGGACGAAGCGCAGTCCGTACTGGAACAGGCGCGCGATCTGCTCGCCGACAGCACGGACCTCGGGGTGTTGCGGGTGTCGTGTCTGCTCTCGCTGACGGCGGTCGCCACCCACCGCGGCCGCTGGACCCGGGTCATCGAGATCGGCACCGAATCCCTGGACGCGGCCCTGCGTTTCGCGCCGCATCTGGCCGGGCATCCGCTGATGAACCTGGCCGGGGCCTACTTCGAGACCGGCCGCCGCGATCTCGGGGTGGATTTCGCCTATCAGGCGCTGTCGGCCTTCACCGCGGCCGGTGACCACAACGCGGTCGCCGATACCCAGCAGAATCTGGCCCAGATTCTCGCCCGGCTCGACCGCCCGGACGAGGCGGAGGAGCTGGCCCGGGCGAGTCAGGAGTACTACGAACGGGCCGGGCTCGGCTACCGGGCGGGCGTGGGCTGGAAAGTGCGTGGGTTCCTCGCCGAACGCCGCGGCGAATTCGATCCCGCCGCACAGTGGTACACCCGCAGTCTCGACTGTTTCGAGACCTCGGGCGCGGTCCTGGATTCGGCCGCGGTGCGCTGCCGGCTCGCCACCCTGGCCTACCTCCAGGGCCGGGTCGGCGAGGGGCAGCAACTGCTGGCGGCCGCGTTCACCGTGTACGCCGAACGCGGTCTCGGCCTGCATTGCGCCCAGCTCGACTATTGGCACGCGGCGCTGGTGGAGACAGTGGTCGACGATATGGAGACCCCCACCGCGGAATTGCTCGCGCTGGGGCGGGCCCTGGCGGTTCCCGCGGCGATCGCCATCGACGCGGTGCGCTACACCCTGCCCAACGGCGGCCAGCGTGACCAGTGGAACCGCGAGGTGGCCGATCCGGCGATCCGCCTGGCCTTCCGGTTCGCGAATCTCTGCGGCGACCGCCCGCTGCTCGCCGACCTCGTCGAAACACAATGCGCGGGAACGACCTTGGATCCCGGCCGGGCACGCGATACCGGCCGGGCGCAGTTCCCGCTGGACCTGCCGGATCCGCCGGTCGCGTCCGCCGAACCGGCCGGGCCACTGCATCTCGGCGCGGCGCTCGCGCATATCGCCGCGTCCGCCGGACTGCCGGTCACCCCGCCGCCGCGGCTGGCTGTGGGCCCCGGCGGACGTATCGCGCTCGCCGACCATCTCGCCGTCGCCGAACACCGATACGGATATCCGGTGCGGGAGAACAGGGTGATCCCCGTATGAACGGCTCCAGGGCCGGGCTCGCCGGCGTACGGAGGGGCGGATGACCGGCCGGCCCGCGGCGGTGGTGCGGATGGCCGACGCGGGCGATCTCTACGTGTCCTGGCGGTGGGACGGTGATTCCGCGCCACCGGGCATCGCGGTGCTGCCCGGCGCCGGAATCGACGCGGTGGTACGGGATCTCGCCGCGGCGCTACCCGATCCCCGGATACCCGATCGGCTCGAACAGGCCCTGACGACCGGGGCCTTCGCCGCCCCGGATACCGAGTACCGGCTGGCCCGCGACCTCTCCCGAGCGCTGCTGCCGTACGACCTCGCCGCGCAGCTGCACGCCCTGTACCGGCGGGGTGTGCGCCCGCTGATCCGGCTGCAACCGTCGCCCCGCGTCGCGCAGGTGCCCTGGGAAATCCTCGCTCCGGATCCGGCGGTGCGGTTACTCGACATCGCCGATATCGCGTTGCTGCCACCCGCGGGTGTGGTGCACGGGCCGAATCGCCGCCGCCGGCCCTGGACCGCCTCGCGGCATCTTCCGGTGGTGGCGGTGCTGGATCCACGGGTACCGGGGTTCCGCGCCGATTCCGCACTGGGCTCGGTACTGGGCCGGATGGACGGCACCGGCCCGCTCGCCGAGCGGATCGCGGCGCATCTGCGTACGGGCCGGCTGCGGCCGGAGGCCGGCGACGCGGTGACGATGTTCCGGCGTACCGATCTCGACCGGACCTGGTTGTCGCAGACCCTGCGCGGCGGTGCGTCCCGGTTGCTGTACGTCGGTCATGTCACCGCCGCGGCGCCGGAATCCGGGCAGAGCGAGAATGCCGAACTACATCTGGCGTGTACCGCGGAAACCGTCGGTTTCGCCGAACCGCAGCGCACCCATCGCCCGCTCTCGGCCAAGGATCTGCTGCTCGGCACCCATACGCTCGATCCGCGACCGGTCTCCGGGCAGGACCTGTGGCCGATCCCGGGCCGGGTCGCGCTCATCGCCTGTGAGAGCGGCGGCGATTCGCGTTTCACCGAAGCGCTCGGGCTGGTCGCCGCCATGATCACCGGCGGTGCCGAACTGGTCACCGCGACGCGCTGGCCGCTGCCCACCGATCTGGCGGTCCACATGTTCGGACAGGCCGGGGCCACCCCGCTGCAGGATGCCGTATGCGCCGTCGACGCCGCCCACGACGCCGCCGACCCGGTGCGGTCGCTGGCGCAATGGCAGTACGACCGGCTGCACGCCTGGCGTGCCACCGGCGCCGTCCACGATTCACCAGTGCTGTGGTCGGCGCCGGCCACCTTCGTCGCCTGAGCGTTCGACAACTGTGCGCGGTGGTGCCGTCCGGTCAGGGCGTGAGTACGAATTTGCCGCGAACACCGCCCTTGGCGACCTCACGGTGGGCGGTCGCGGCCTGCGCGAGCGGTACGACGGCATGTACGCGGGCGGGCAGGCGGCCGTCCGCCGCCGCCTCCAGCAGCTCGCCCAGCCGGGCGCCGTCGGGCCGTACCGAGACCGCTCCGGTGGTGATGTCACGTTCCGGCCGCGGCTCCTGACCCGGGCGGACCCCCAGGAAGCGACCTCCGTCGCGGACCAGGGCCAGGGCTTCCTCCTGGAGTACCGCGGGATCGGCGACGGCGTCGTAGCCCGGTGTGGCGGCCGTGGTGAAATCGGCGCCCAGCCCCCGGACGAAATCTTCGTCCTCGGCGCGGGCCAGACCGGTGACCCGCCAGCCCCGGGCGCGGGCGAGCGGGATCAGATAGCCGCCCACCGCGCCCGCCGCACCGGTCACCAGCAGGGTGCGGCCGTCGCCGTCACCGAGCAGATCGGCCAGTTGCGCCGCGGTGAGCCCGTTGAGCGGCACCGTGGCGGCGGTGGTCAGATCGAATCCGGCGGGCACCACCGCGATATCACCGGCGGCGACGATCAGTTGTTGCGCGTAGGTGCCGAGGTCTCGGTCGAACCCGCCGACCATGCCCGCGACCCGGGTGCCGACCGCCAGGCCGACTCCACTGCCGGCCTCGGCGACAACCCCGGCGAAATCGCTACCCAGACCGACGGGTCCGTCGCGGCCGATCAGCCCGAGCCGGTGGAACACACCGTCGGCGAGGGCCAGATCGACCGGGTTGACGGCGGCCGCGGCCACGGCGACCCGGACCTGGCCCGGCCCCGGGGCGGTCACGGGCGCCTCGAGGAAATCGACGGAATCGGGGCCGCCCGGTATGCGGACGACTGCTGCGCGAAAGGTGGTGGACATCGGGACTCCTCTGGAGATATCGAACCTGTTACTCCACAATGGACGGGTAACTCTCCAACAGGAAGTAGGCACCTGAAAGTTTGTAGGTCACCGTCAGGTAGGAAGGATTCGGCCATGCCCACGATGACGGCCGCTCAGCAGCGTGAGCTGGCCAAACAGGATTACGATGCGTTCTACGCCGACTGTCCCAGCCGCCGCCTGCTCGACCGGATCTCCGGAAAATGGGTGGCGCTGGTGCTGGCGGCTCTGGGTAGCGACGGACCCCATTCCGCTGGTGCATGCGCCGGGGAGCCGCGCGCCATGCGTTACTCGGAGTTGTCGCGCCGGCTGTCGGGGGTCAGCCAGAAGATGCTCACCCAGACACTGCGCGGCCTCGAAGCCGACGGTCTGCTCACCCGGACGATCACACCGACCGTGCCGGTCACCGTCACCTACGAGCTGACCGCGCTGGGTCTATCGCTGCAGGAGGTCATGCGGGGCATCAAATTCTGGGCCGAGGCACATATGGACGAGGTGCTCTCGCATCGCGAGCAATTCGAGCGCGGGGCGCCGGAGACCGTATCGCCCGCACCGCGGGCTCCGTCCTCTGAATAATCGCTCGTGCGGTGAACCCGCGCCGTGAGATGGCTCTGAAAGTCGTTATCGCGCCACGCTTTCGGTGTTCACCCCCGGTTGACAAAATTTCTCGCCGAACCCAGTTGTCGGCGGCCGGTGGCCGCTACGATGCCGCTGAAACGCATTCGGCAGGGGGTTGTATGAGTCTATTTTCCGCCGGGCCGCCGGTCACCGTGGCGGTGGGACAGCTGTGGTTCGACCGGGACCGGTGGCTACTCGTCGAATCCCTGGCCATCGACGGCGCGTTCGCGATGTGCCGGGTGGTGGCGAAACGGGTCGCCGACCGGGTCACCGCGCCCGGCAACTCCGTCCTGCTGCTGCGCTCCCAGTTGGTCGGCGAATGCGAACTCGCCGAATCCGTGCCCGCCGCGTCGCCGCCGGATTTCGCGGTGATCGGAATCGACCGCCGCGCCAAACGTATCCGGCTCGATGGCGCCGAATTCCCCTATCACGTAGTCAATGTGGGGCCCCGGGTGCGCCGCGATCCCGACGGGTCCGTCTCGGTCGTGGTCACCTTCCATGCCCGGGTGGTCGACGACCCGGACCTCACGGGCGAGTAGGGGCGCGGATTCCGTACTCGTCCGGCTCGAATCGGTTGCCGGGTAGCCGGTCACCGGCGGGGTGGCAGCGGTATCCGGTCCAGATCGGCCGCGACCACGATATCGCCGCCGAATTCCCGCCGCGCCTCGGCGAGGTGGGCCTCCGTGGTGCGATAGCGCTGAGAGAAATGGGTCAGAACCAGTTTCCGCACGCCCGCCGCGGCGGCGATACGGGCGGCCCCGGCGGCGGTGAGATGTCCGTATTCCGCGGCGATCTGCGCGT
Source organism: Nocardia sp. NPDC024068 (assembly GCF_040638875.1). Lineage (NCBI taxonomy): Bacteria > Bacillati > Actinomycetota > Actinomycetes > Mycobacteriales > Nocardiaceae > Nocardia > Nocardia sp. NPDC024068. The sequence continues at coordinate 35,543 of NZ_JBEZYU010000050.1, forward strand.
CGGTCTCGAGGAACGTCGCTTCGATCACCAGCATGTCCACCCCGGCGGCCAGTGCGCGGGCGCCGGGGCAGTCGCGGGTGTCCATCACGAAGGCGAAGCTCTGCCCCCGCTGGGGGACAGTTATCTCGTCGAGGGTCACCGTGCCTCCCCGCCAGGCGATTTCGCCCTCCCGCTGGAGCCGTCCGACCACGGGACCGGATAATCCGAATTCGGCCAGCCGCTCCGGGACGATCGAGCGGAAGTCCGGTTCGGTCAGACGATATCCGAACGCCTCGATCGGATGATCGAGGCGTTCGGCGGTGAGGCCGAAAGGCGCGCCGGGTGCCGGTAGCGGACCGGGCCGGGTGATCGGGTGCGCGCGCAGATCGACGGTCCGGTGGTAGGCGGTCGCCGTGCACAGGTTGTCGAAGTACCGTTGTCCCGACTCCGGATAGTAGGCGTCGATCGGATGCGGAACCCCGTCGAGATTGATCCGCTGCACCACCCCGGCCAGCCCCAGACTGTGATCGCCGTGGAAATGGGTTATCGCGATCCGGGTCAGATCGGTGGCCGAGACACCGGCGTGGATCATCTGCCGCTGGGTGCCCTCGCCGGGATCGAAGAGCACGGCCTCGGCGCCCCAGCGCAGCACATAGCCGTTGTGGTTGCGCCGGGCGGTCGGCACCTGGCTCGCGGTACCGAGCACCACGAGTTCACGCTGCGACATCTAGTCGCGCGGGGGCCCGGACGCCGGTGCGGGCCGACCGGTCGGATACGGGATGGACATGACGTCGACCCTATCGTCCGCGCCCGGTCCGGGCGCCGGCTTCGGCTCCCTCGCACCGGGTGCGGGGCGGGCCCGGTGTCAGCCGGATGATTCGTTGGGCACCATATCCGCCCCGGTGACCAGCAGCCCGAGCAGCAATCCCGCCGCCAGGCATACCGCCGCCGCGATGGCCGCCCATTTACCCAGCGACTCACCCCGCATATGTCCCACCACACCGAGGATGATCCCGGCGGGACCGAACAGGATGGGACAGAACAGCAGGGAGATTCCGGCGCAGACGAAGCCGATGATCGACAGGATCTGCGGGCCGGTGCGTTCCGGCGGCTGCGTGGCGCCGTAGGGCTGATACTCCTGCTGCGGATAGGCGGGATAGCCGCCGGGCGGTTGCTGCGTGCCGCCCCACCCCGGTTGCGCGCCCGGCTCACCACTCCAACCGGGCTGTTCGCCGCCCTGCCATCCCGCTTGTTCCGGGTAACCGCCCTGCGACGGGTACGGGGTCCCGCCGCCTGCCGACGGATACGGCGTACCGCCGCCCTGCGACGGATAGGGGGTACCGCCCTGCGACGGGTAGGGCGTGCCGCCCTGCGACGGGTAGGGCGTGCCGCCCTGCGACGGATAAGGTGTGCCGCCGCCCTGCGACGGGTAAGGGGTGCCACCACCCTGCGACGGGTAGGGAGTGCCGCCGCCCTGCGACGGATACGGGCCGCCACCTTCCTGGGGGTAGGGCGTGCCGCCCTGGGGATAACCGTGCGGTGACCACTGCGACCCCGAGTACTGCCCGCCGGGCGACTGCGGCTGCCAGGCCTGACCCGGCGACTGCTCCTCGGGCCGGGCCGACCACGCCTGCGGTGGCACCTCGCCGCCTGCCGAGCCCGCGCCGGGCTCCTGCTCCGGTGCACCGGTACCGGGCTCCCACCCCTGCGCGAACGCGGCGCTGCCCTTGTCCGGGTCCGGCCGCTGCCCGCCGGGGGGTTCCTCGGTACGGGGCCGGTCCGCGCTCGGCCGGGTTTCCCGATGCAGGATCTTCGGAAGGTATTCGGTGGGCGGGTCGTGGGGCGAGGGTTGCGCGCCGCCCGCGGCGGCCTGGTCACCGCCGGCACCGGGTTCCGGGTTCTCCCCGGCGGCCTGCGGTGCACTCGGCGTGAGCGGAGAATCCGCCGAGCGGTCGGGTGCGTTCGCGGCGGTCCGGGGATCGTCCGGCGGCTGCGGGGCACCGGAGACCGGGAACGGCTCCTCGCCCGGCTCCCGGGACCGATCCGGGGAATCCGGATCGTCCCCGGTGGCGGATCCGGGGTGCTCGTCCTGCGGATCTTCGCCGCCGTATCGCGGGTCCTGCGGTGTACTCATCGCGTCTCCTCGTTCGTATCGTCGAGGGCTCGGAAGTCGGTACCGCGGTGCGGGCGCAGCGCGCTGTCAGTGCTCGGGTTCCTCCTCGATATGGATGGCGGCAGCCTCGGCGGGGCGGTCGTCGGGGGCGGGACGACGCCGGCGGCCCTGCTCCTGCGCCAGCTCCTCGGTGATCCCGAGGCGGCCGTCGTCATCGTTCTCTCGATAACGAATGCGCAGGTCGGCGGGCGGGTCCTCGATATAGCGTTCGTAGGCGCGGACCTCGTCCTCCTGGTCGTCATCGCCCATATCGGGGTTCTGGGATTCACGATCCATACCAACCAGTATGCGCCGATGCGGGGCCCGGTACAGGGACCGCGGCAGCCGGTGTCGAAGACCGTCCGAGACGGCGAACGGCCCCGGACCACCAGGTCCGGGGCCGTTCGCCGAAAAGAATCAGGCGTTGCCGTTGAACAGGCCCGTCACCGAACCGTTCTCGAACACCTCGCGGATCGTGCGGGCCAGCAGCGGCGCGATGGACAGCACCGTGAGCTGCGGGAACTTCTTGTCCTCGGTGATCGGGAGGGTATTGGTCACCACAACCTCCCGGGCGCCGCAGGACGTCAGCCGCTCGGCGGCGGGAGCGCTGAGCACACCGTGGGTCGCCGCGATCACCACATCGCCGGCACCGGCCTCCTTCAGCACATTCACCGCGCCGGCGATGGTGCCGCCGGTATCGATCATATCGTCGATGAGGATGCAGGTACGGCCCTCGACGGAGCCGACCACCCGGTTCGACTTCACCTGGTTCGGGACCAGCGGGTCACGGGTTTTGTGGATGAAGGCCAGCGGGGCGCCGTCCAGCGAATCCGCCCACTTCTCCGCCACCCGGACCCGGCCGGAATCGGGGGAGACGACGGTGATGTTGTCGAGGCTGTAGTTGTTGCGCACGTACTCGGCGAGTTGCAACTGAGCGTGCATATGGTCGACCGGGCCGTCGAAGAAACCCTGGATCTGATCGGTGTGCAGGTCGACCGTGACGATCCGGTCGGCACCCGCGGTCTTCAGCAGATCGGCGACCAGGCGGGCGGAGATCGGCTCCCGGCCGCGATGCTTCTTGTCCTGGCGGGCGTAGGGGTAGAACGGCAGAATCGCGGTGATGCGCTTGGCCGACCCGCGCTTGAGCGCGTCGATCATGATCAACTGTTCCATCAGCCACTGGTTCAGCGGCGCCGGAAAGCTCTGCAGAACGAAGGCGTCGGAACCGCGTACCGACTCCTCGAAACGGACGAAGATCTCCCCGTTCGCGAAATCACGCGCGATCTGCGGGGTGACATGGACGTCGAGTTCCTTGGCCACCTGCTCGGCCAGTTCGGGGTGCGACCGTCCGGCGAAGAGCATCAGGTTCTTCTGGTTGTCGATCCATGACGCGGTCACTGCTGGTTGCCATCCTTAAGCTTTGTTGCCCGATCCGGTGTGCTCATCGGCCGCGAGCGCTTTCGCCGCCGCCTCCGCTGCAGCGGTACCCGGACGTTTCCGCTGCACCCAGTTCTCGATATTGCGCTGCGTTCCGCCGGATACGGCCAGCGCGCCCGGCGGGACGTCTTCCCGCAGCACAGTACCTGCTCCGGTATAGGCGCCGTCACCCACGGTCACCGGGGCAATGAACATCGTATCGCTGCCGGTTCGCACGTGTGAGCCAACCGTGGTCCGGTGCTTGTTCACCCCGTCGTAGTTCACGAACACACTGGATGCTCCGATGTTGCTGTGCTCGCCGATGGTCGCGTCGCCGATATAGGTGAGATGCGGGATCTTCGTGTACCGGCCGATCTCGACGTTCTTGGTCTCGACGAAGGCGCCGATCTTCCCGGACTCCCCGAGCGTGGTACCCGGGCGGAGATAACTGAAGGGGCCGACCGTCGCGAATGCGTCGATGGCCGCGCCCTCGCCATGGGTACGAATCACCTTGGCGCCGTCGCCGACCGAGCTGTTGGTGAGCGTGGTGTCCGGGCCGATCTCGGCGTCCTCCCCGATCGCGGTGGTGCCCAGCAGCTGGACGCCGGGGCGCACCACCGTGTCGCGGCCGATCCGCACATCGGTATCGATCCAGGTGGTGGCCGGATCGACGATGGTCACCCCGGCGCGCATATGGCGTTCCAGGATGTAGCGGTTGAGGGTGCGGGCCGCCGCGGCCAGCTGCACCCGGTCGTTCACGCCGGTGACCTTCGCCGAATCGACCAGCCGGGCGCCCTGCACCGGATGCCCGGCCTCGCGGGCGAGTTTCAGCACATCGGTCAGATAGAGCTCGTGCTGGGCGTTGGCGGTGGACAACCGGCCGAGCATGGTGCGCAGCACGGTGGCGTCGAACGCGTACACACCGGAGTTGACCTCACGGATCGCGGCCTGTTCCGGAGTCGCGTCGGCATGCTCGACGATCTCGGCGACCTCCCCGTCACCGTCGCGCACGATCCGGCCGTACCCGTTCGGGTCGTCGGGGACGAAGGTCAGGACGGTGACAGCGGGCCGCTCGGCATAGCTGCGATGCTCGTCCAGCAACGCGGACAAAGTATGACCGTCGAGGAGCGGGACATCCCCGGAGGTCACGATCACATCGCCGGTGAAATCACCGGGCAGCCCCGCCAGCCCGACCTGGACTGCATGCCCGGTGCCGAGCTGCTGTTCCTGCACCACCGGCACGATCACGCGGTCCAGTTCCGCGGCCACCGCCGCCGCCGCGGTGCCGACCTGTTCGCGATCGTGCCCGATCACCGTCACCAGATGATCGGGATCGATCGCGTGCGCTGCGTACAGCGCATGCGCCAGCATGCTGCGACCCGCGAGCGGGTGTAGCACCTTGGGCGTCTTCGACCGCATTCTCGTACCGGCACCTGCGGCGAGCACGATGACGGCGGTCTGCTGTGGCATTGATCTCCCTCGGGCCGACGATGGTCATCGTGCACGCGAGCTGCTCCGCCGCCAGGACTCGAACCTGAACTATCTGAACCAAAATCAGAGGTGCTGCCATTACACTACGGCGGACTGTCACACCGGTGGGTATCCCTACCACCCGCCGCTGTGCCCCGGCACGGCAACGATACTCGCATGCCACACCGGGATCCGTCGAACCGCGGGCCGTGGCGACACGCCGGGCGGGTGCTCCGACGCTTCCCGCCGTGCCCGCCCGGCCGACGGCCCCGCCCGGGTGACCCCGGCCGCCGCGGGTCTGAGACAGTTGATCTCGATGGTTTGGTCGGCCGATACGCAGTATCGGCGACCCCGGTAACCAGGGAGGCGGGAACGTGTCGTCGGGAGAACCGAGAACGGCCGGGGAGACCAGAGAGGTAACCGAGCAGGTCCGGGCACGGCAGCGGATGACCGGTACCCAGCGCCGGCAGCAGCTGATCGAGATCGGCCGCGCGCTGTTCGCCGAACGCGGCTACGACGCCACCTCCATCGAAGAGATCGCCCAGCGGGCCCAGGTGTCCAAGCCCGTCGTCTACGAGCACTTCGGCGGAAAAGAAGGGCTGTACGCCGTCGTCGTCGACCGCGAGATGTCGATGCTGCTGGATATGATCACCTCCTCGCTCACCAACAACCGATCGCGAGTGCGGCTCGAGCAGGTGGCGCTGGCGCTGCTCACCTATATAGAGCAGCGCACCGACGGGTTCCGCATCCTGGTGCGCGACCAGCCGGTGTCCTCCACCGACGGGCGCTACTCCAGTCTGCTCAACGAAGCGGTCAACCAGGTCGCGCATCTGCTCGGCGGCGACTTCGAACGCCGCGGCTTCGACACCAGCCTCGCCGGGCTCTACGCCCAGGCACTCGTCGGCATGGTCGCGACCACCGCCACCTGGTGGCTGGACGTGCGCAGTCCGTCCAAAGAGGTCGTGGCCGCACACCTGGTCAATCTGTGCTGGAACGGGCTCAGCCATCTCGAGGCCGACCCGCAGCTCAGCTCGGAATGGCCGGCCGCCGCCGGCCCGCCCCCGGCGAACTCGCCCGGCGGGCAGCAGAGTTCGGGCAACCGCTGATGAACGGCCCGCGAACTCCCGTGGGCCGTCGAATCGAGAGACGTAGCGAACACGGATGGTACGGTTCACCCATCCTTTGGGTGCTGTTCGGGCGGTGAGTCGGTCTACTTCGACAATGTCGGTCTACTTCAGGATGGCTGGTTATTGGGATGACAGGCGGGTCTGATGGCTAGGCAAGCGCGCGCGGAGATCACCCGCGATTCCGTCCTGGCGGGCGCTGCCGATGTCTTTCTGCGCTTGGGCTACGCCAATGCGAGCCTCAGCGAGATCATCGCGCAGTCCAACGTGACCAAGGGCGCCTTGTACTTTCACTTCGGGTCCAAAGAGGAACTCGCACGTGCGGTGGTGGATCAGGGCAACGAGCGGCTGACCGCCTCCTGCAAAGGATTCTTCGACTCCCGGGTGCCCGCACTGGAAGCCGCGATCGGTATCACCTATGTGGTGGCGGACCTCTCCATGAACGACCCGATGGTCGGCGCCATGCTCAAACTGACCCACCAGATCGGCGACTACCGGGGCGCCAACGGCGACAATATCGCCAAACACTGGGGCGAGACCTACCGCCACCTCGCGGAGAAGGCGATCACCCAGGGGGACCTGGAACCCGACCTCGACCCGGACTCCATCGGGCTGCTGCTCTACGGGCTCACAACCGGAATCCATATCGTCGCGGTGGGGACGGAGTCGATCGACCAGATGGCGTCGCGGATGGAGCGGGCTTGGTATTTCCTGCTTCCGTCGATCGTTCCGGATGACAAGGTGTCGTACTTTCGGGAGTTCGCGGCAAGGCGGTTACGGCGATACGTGCCGTGATATCGAGGCGTTGACAGGGGTGGGGTGGTGACCCCGCTTGTAAAGGTGGGGAGGCAACCCCTGCTGGCCCAGGTCGGAAGCGACCTTGCTCGCCAAGGTGAGAAGGTGACCTCACTCGCCAAGGTGCTGTGTTTATTGGCGCGCTGGCGCGCGCGGGGTTCGGCACCCGAAGCGTCTGCTGTCAGCCCTCGAGACTCGTGGCTTCGCCACATAGAGTACCTCGGGAGTCGCAATCGGGCCATCAGCGACACACCTCC
>NZ_JBEZYU010000051.1:0-40401 GCF_040638875.1 Nocardia sp. NPDC024068
GACCAGAGGGAGGGAGCGCAGCGACTGACCGGCGGGAGTGAAGAACCGGGTTAATAGGGCCCCACCCTCGAGCGGCGGAGCCGCTCCAAAATTACCGCCCACCCTCGAGCGGCGGAGCCGCTCCAAATTACCGCTAGAGTCGAGCCCCGTGCGACCGGACCGATCTCCCCGAGCGATTAACCGTATCCGTCTGCTGGCCCTGGTTTCCGGACTACTGGGGTTCGTACTGGCGATTCTGGCGCCGTTCCTGCCGGTCCGGCAGGAACGTACCGCGCTGGAGTGGCCGCAGGCGGGGACCGTCGATGTCGAGGCGCCGCTGGTGAGTTATCAGCCGCAGCGGCTGGACCTGACCGTGCCTTGCCCGGTATTGAACACCGCCGAGGGGACGGTGGTGACCACGGTTCCGGATGAATCGGGTAAAGCGTCCGCCAGGGGTTTGCGGGTCACGGTGACCGGCGACACGCTGTCGGTCGTGCTGCGTGATGTTCCGCTGCTGTCGGCCGACCGGGCCGAACTGGGCGGCTGTGAATCGCTCACGGTGGCCTCCACCGCCGCGTCGACCACCGCGGATCTGCAGGGCGGGGCACGGGCGGACGGCACAGCGTTCCGGGCGGGGGTGGATCGGGATATCCGCCCCCAGGTGGTCGGCGTCTTCACCGATCTTCCCGAATCACAACTGGCCGGGATCCGGTTGCACGCCGATATCGATTCCCGTTTCACCTCGTCACCGAGCCCGCTGAAACTGGCCGCGATCATCGGCGCGGCCGTATTCACGGTGATCGCGCTGCTGGCCTTGCATGTGCTCGATACCGCCGACGGCCGGCGCGCCCGCCGGTTCCTGCCGGCGCACTGGTGGCGGTTCCGGATCGTCGACGGCGCGGTGCTCGGCATCCTGGTGATCTGGCATTTCATCGGCGCCAACACTTCCGACGACGGCTACATCCTGAATATGGCCCGGGCCTCGGAGAAGGCCGGCTATATGGCCAACTACTACCGCTGGTTCGGTGTCCCGGAGGCGCCGTTCGGCTGGTCCTACGAGGTGCTGGCGTGGATGGCGCGGATCTCGGAGTCCAGTCCGTGGATGCGGCTGCCCACCCTGCTGGCCGGGATCGTCTGCTGGCTCGTGATCAGCCGGGAGGTGCTGCCCCGGCTCGGCGCCCGGGTCCGCGACAACCAGGTCGCGCTGTGGACCGCGGGGCTGGTGTTCCTGGCCTTCTGGCTGCCCTACGACAACGGTCTGCGCCCGGAGCCGCTGATCGCCGCGGGCGCGCTGCTCACCTGGTGTTCGATCGAACGGGCCATCGCCACCTCCCGGCTGCTTCCGGCCGCGATCGCGGTGCTGATCGCCGCGTTCTCGCTGGCCGCCGGTCCGACCGGCCTCATCTGTATCGCGGCCCTCATCGCCGGATCGCGGCCGATTCTGCAGATCATCATCAAACGGGCCCGCGGCGGTTCGGGCGCGGGGGCGGTGTGGCGCTACGCGAGCCTGATCGCGCCCGGTCTGACCGCGGGGACCCTGGTGCTGGTGGTTGTCTTCGCCGATCAGACGCTGTCGACGGTGATGGAGGCGACGCGGGTGCGGACCGCCGTCGGCCCGAATGTGGCCTGGTTCGACGAACGCACCCGCTGGGATTCGCTGCTGATGCTCTCCCCGGACGGTTCGCTGGCGCGCCGGTTCGGTGTCCTGCTCATGCTGCTCTGCCTGCTGGTATGCGTCCTGCAGGTGCTGCGTAAGGGCCGGATCCCCGGTACCTCGCGGGGGCCGTCGGTGCGCATTCTCGGGATCGTTTTCGCCTCGCTGCTGCTGATGATGTTCACCCCCACCAAATGGACCCACCATTTCGGTGTGTATGCGGGTCTGGCGGGTTCGCTGGCGGCCTTGGCCGCGGTGGCGGTGGGTACCAACGGTATCCGTGCCCCACGCAACCGGGCGCTGTTCGCGGCCGCGGTGCTCTTCCTGCTGGCGATCACCTTCACCGGGTCCAACGGCTGGTGGTACGTCTCCAGCTACGGTGTCCCGTGGTGGGACAAGGCGCCGCTGATCGCGGGCAAGGGGCTGTCCACATTGTTCCTCGGGCTCAGCGTGCTGGCCCTGCTGGCCGCCCTCTGGCTGCACTACCGGGCCCCGTACCGCAGCGGTCCGCCGTCGCGGTCGGCGCGCTTTGCCTCGGCCCCGCTGACGATCGCCGCGGGACTGCTGGTGCTGTTCGAGATCGCCTCGCTCACCAAGGCCGCCGTCGGTCAGTACCCGGCCTATTCGATCGCGAAGTCCAATATCCGCGCGGTGGCCGGTGATTCGTGCGGGCTGGCCGATGACGTACTCGTGGAGACGAATACCGCGGATTCGCTACTGCAGCCCTACGAGGGCGATCCGGCCAACGGCCTGATATCCACCGAACCCGATACGACGACAACCGGTTTCACCCCGGACGGCGTGGCCGAGGATCTGACCGCCGACGCGGAGGAGACCGTCTCCGGCGGTGCGAACTCCATCGAATCCGATACCGAGAACAAGACCACCTCCACCACCGGCGCCGGTACCGGCGGCGGCACCTCGGTGCAGCCCGGGATCAACGGTTCCACGGTGGCACTGCCTTTCGGTCTCGACCCCGCCCGCACGCCGGTGCTCGGCAGCTACCGGTCCGACGACCAGCAGCAGGCGAAACTGACCTCGCAGTGGTATCGGCTCGATCTGACCGACGAGATGCGGGCCGATCCCGCCTACCGGGTGCTCGCGCTCACCGCCGCCGGCCGGATCAAATCGGTGGACGCCGACGGTGTGATGACCTACGGCCAGGATGTCACGGTGGAATACGGGACCCGCGCCGATGACGGCACCATGCGGGTGCTGGGTGCGGTGACTCCGCTGGATATCGGACCGAATCCGTCCTGGCGCAATCTGCGGGTGCCGCTGGACCAGCTGCCCCGCGAGGTGAACGCGATCCGGGTGGTCGCCGTCGACAACGACATCACCAGCCGGCAGTGGCTGGCGCTCACTCCGCCCCGGCTGCCCCGGCTGGCCACTCTGGATTCGGTTGTCGGCCATACTGATCCGGTGCTGCTGGACTGGCATGTCGGACTGGCTTTCGGCTGCCAGCGCCCGTTCGACCACAGCCACGGGGTGGCCGAGGTTCCGCGCTGGCGCATCCTGCCCGACCGGGTCGGTTCGGATGCCTCCAACGCGTGGCAGGACCATATCGGTGGCGGTCCGCTGGGCTGGACGGAGCTACTGCTGGAGGCCGATTCGGCCGCGACCTATCTGTCCGACGACTGGGCCCGTGACTGGGGTTCCCTCGAGCGCTTCACCCCCTACCGGCCCGACGCTCGACCCGCGGAAACGACTGTCTCCGAGGAGACCCGGGGTGGCATCTCGGTCGAAGATCCCATCAAGATCGGGTGAACTGGCTTGTGCTACATCGAAACTCGTCTATCATGTGGCGTTCCTCACATGTTGGTTTATTGCCAGGTGAGGGAATTCCCGAACGGATGACGGGAGCGTCGCGGCGCCGTACCCTGGAATCCATGAACTCGGCCTTCGATGATATGGATCTGCGCGATCTCGTCGGCTTGCTCACCGACGAGGAGCAACGAGAACTACGACCGTCGGTATTACGCGTCCTCGGACGCCTGCCGTCTCAGGAGGTGCTGCGCCGGGAGCTGGGCCAGCGGATGACACGAGTGTGACAGCCGCCGCGACCACGGGCGACCGTGCGCGGGGGGTAGGACCGAATACCACGAGGGCCGCCGCACCGGAGAGATCCGGAGCGACGGCCCTCGAAGTTTTCGTCGGAGATCCGTTCGGGACGGCGGTGCCCGGCGCATCAGCCGGGCGGACGTGGATACCGGCCGCCCGGCGGGCGCGAATCAGACGGGGAGCCTGCGGAAGATCGGGCGCGGAATATGGCGCAGGATCATCATCACGTACCGGAACACGCCCGGCGCCCAGATGAGCTCCTTGCCCTTCTCGGAGGCATCCACCGCCAGCGCGGCGACCTCTTCCTTGTCCACCGTGAAGGGGGCCTCTTTGGCGCCGGTGGCCTTCCAGTGCTCGACGGTGGTCGTCGTGCGGACCTGGCCCGGCCGGATCACCAGCACCCGCGGCCCGTGCGGGCGCAGTGCCTCGCCGAGGCCGAGGTAGAAACCGTCCAGCCCGGCCTTGGTGGAGCCGTAGACGAAGTTGGAGCGGCGCACCCGCTCACCGGCCGCCGAGGACATCGCGATCACGCGACCGAAGCCCTGCGCCTTCATCTTCTCGCCGATCAGCACCCCGACCGATACCGCGGCGGTGTAGTTGATCTGCGCGATCTGCACCGCTTTACGCTGGTCCTGCCACAGTTCCTCGGCATTGCCGAGCAGGCCGAACGCCACGATCGCGACGTCGATATCGCCGTCGGTCCAGGCCTGATCGACAACCTTCGGGTGACTGTCGGTGTCGAGGGCGTCGAAATCGATCACATCGACCTGGTTCGCGCCGGCGGTCTTCATCTGGGCGACCGCGGTATCGCGTAGCGGATCGCCCGGCACAACCGCCAGGATCACCCGCGCCGGACCCTTTTTCAGGTATTCCGCGCAGATCGCGAGGCCGATTTCCGAGGTCCCGCCGAACAGCAGAATGGACTGCGGATTGCCTACCGCGTTGATCACTGAAGCTCCAGCCTTCTCGCCATATCGGACATGAAAACGCCTGTGGGATCGACGCTGCGGCGTACCTTGATCCACTCGTCGATCCGGGGATACATCTGATGGAAGGTTTCGGCGGTGGTGCGCGAATCCTTGCCGGTGTAGAGCCGCCCGCCGAATTCCAGTACCCGGCGGTCCAGTTCGGTGACGAACTCGTTGAGACCCGGCGCGATCGGGAAGTCCAGGCAGACGTTCCAGCCGGGGATCGGGAAGCTCAGCGGGGCCTGATTACCGGCGCCGAAGAGTTTGAACACGTTGAGGAACGAATAGTGCCCGCTGGCCTGGATATCGATGAGGATCTTCTTGAACTCCTCGACCGCTTCCGGCGGGACCACGAACTGGTACTGCAGGAAGCCCCGCGTCCCGTAGGCGCGGTTCCACTCGCCGAGCATATCGAGCGGATGGTAGAAGGCGGTCAGATCCTGCGGCTTCTGCCGGTAGGTCGCGCCCTTGCGGTACCAGATCTCGGTGGCGAGGGTGAAGGTCTTGTTGTTGAGCAGGCCGTTCGGGAACACGTCGGGGAAGGTGAGGTAGGTCTTCCCGGTGAATCCCAGCGGGTTCTTCTGCAGTTTCGCGGGCAGCTGGTCCAGGGTGGCCAGCGACCCCCGCGAGATCACCGCCCGGCCCAGTTTGGGCATCGGGCTGAGCGCGTCGAACCAGGCGGAGCTGTATTCGTAGTTGTCCTCGGTACCGTCGCTGTGGAAGGCGATGGTCTCGTCGAGCCCGTGCGTGACATCGCCGTCGGCGATGAAGTACGCGGTCTCGGTCGGGGTCATCTCGATGGTGGCCCGCAGGATGATGCCGGTGAGCCCGCAACCGCCGACCGTGGCCCAGAAGAGTTTGGCGTTCTTCTTGGGGCCGATGGTCTGGACCTGGCCGTCGGCGGTGAGCAACTGGATCGACCGCACATGGTTGCCGAAGCTGCCGGCGCTGTGATGGTTCTTACCGTGGATATCGGAGCCGATGGCGCCGCCGACGGTGACCTGCCGGGTGCCCGGGAGCACCGGAACCCACAGTCCGAAGGGCAGCGCGGCCTTCATCAGCTGATCCAGATTCACGCCCGCGTCGACGTCCACCAGGCGGGTGTCCTGGTCGATGCGGTGGATCTTGTTCAGCGCGGCCATATCGATGACCAGACCGCCCGCGTTCTGCGCGTTGTCACCGTAGGAGCGGCCGAGACCGCGGGCGATCACACCGCGCCGCAGATGCGCCGGCTTCCCGTCGTTGTCCTCGGCGACCATGGCCACGGCCTTGGCGATGAGTTCCGGATCACTCGTGGAGAGCACCTCGGCGGACGTCGCCGCCGTACGCGCCCAACCGGTGAGGGTCCGGGTCTGGGTGGGTAGCGTGAACCCGGTACCTCCGGTATCGGGTTCACCGGCTGCCGAGTTTTCGGTACCGGACGCCTGAGTCGAGGTCGGAGCTTTCGTGGACATCGGCTAAGAGGCTACAGGCATCGGCGGATTCCGGTTCAACTCGTTACCCATCTTCGGATTCGCCTCCGTGACATACCTGTGATTCCGCGTTCGCGGCCGGGGACATACCTGTGATCCCGCGTTCGCGGCCGGGGACATATCTGTGATCCCGCGTTCGCGGGCGCGGACCCCACCCGTGATCCCGCGTCGACGCGCGGGCAAGTACATTTCGGTCGGTGCCCCCTGAAAGCAACGCAGTAGACCGGAGCGCCCGGGTTGCGCCGGGTGACGCCGCAGAAATAACCGACACATCCGCGGATCGGGTCGGCGCGGTGACCGAATCCGAGGCTCCCGGACAGGAGAGCACGCAGATCGGCCTGAAGACGCAGCTGTTGCGGTTCGTGGCCACCGGCGCCCTGTCGGCGGTGGTGGATTTCGGCCTGTATCTGCTGTTGCTCGAAGCGGTGGACCTGCCGGTGAACCTGGCCAAGGCGATCGGCTTCATCGCGGGGACCACGACCGCCTATCTGCTGAACAGGCGCTGGACCTTCAACGCCCCGCCCAGCCGGGCCCGGTTCCTGGCGGTGGTCGCGCTGTACGCGGTGACCTTCACGGTGCAGGTCGGTATCAACTGGGTCTTCTATCAGGCTTTCGACGAGGGCCTGTGGTGGCGGGTCCCGGTGGCCTATGTGATCGCGCAGGGCACGGCGACGGTCATCAATTTCGTGGTGCAGCGGCTGGTCATCTTCCGTATCCGCTGAGGACTCCGCCGGAAGTCCGCGGGGTATGCCCCGCGCCCGGCCGCGGGCCGGGTCGCGTGCATCGCCGAGATCTACACGACGAGGACCCCGGTCCTCCCAGGACCGGGGTTTCTGGTATTCGGTTCTGATGGGCCGACGGCCCGGATATCAGCAGGCGACGCTGGTCAGCCGACGGGACCGGCGGGCGAGCGAGGACCGTACCGCCGCGCCGAGGGCGACCACCGGGGGTACCCAGCGGGCCTCGTCGGGGCCCACACCCCAGTTGGCCGAACCGGCCGAGAGGTGGGTGGGCGGCAGCGGGATTCCGTCGCCGTCGGTGTGGACGACCGCACCGGCCTGCCGCAGCGCCTCGATGGCACGCTGGGCCTTGCGCATTCCGGTGACCAGATGGATTTCACGGCGCTCGGCACCCGGGATCTCGATCACCGGACCGGTCAGATCGTTCGCGCGCAGATACCGGCGGACCGACGCGGCCAACTCCCCGGTGACCTCGACGGCGGACAGGTCTTCGTCGGTGATCAGGCACAGGCCGTTGGTCGTTTCGGCGACAGTCCAGCCACGCTGGGCATAATCCCGCGCGGCAGCGGACTTGGCGGCCGCCGAGACGGAAGTCGGAAACGTCGTACGCACTGTCATCTCCATTCCCCGGTATAGATAAGCTCCGGCTTTCATGGGTCGTATCGGTGCCGGGTGCCCGCGGCGTTACGCCCTTCCGGGGAATTTTTTCCATTGTTGGGTTCCTCTCATCTTCGCCCCCCGGCTATGTCCGTTCCGCACAAGTCGATCGGAGCGTTCGCCGGACCGGATCGGCGGGTCACCTGTTGGCTTCCGGCCGGAATCCGGGGAGGATCCCGATATGGCCAGTGACTCAGCCGACGATGCTCCGAGGGCCGGCCCGGCGGCGACACCACCCGGGCCGCCGGAAACGCCGAAATCGGCGAACGGGACCGGAACCGGCCCGTCCGAGGCGCCCGGCTCGGCGGGGCGCCGGCGCCGGCTCAGCTGGCGGGCGGAGGCGGCGCAGCGGTTCGCCGACGCGGCGGCGGCCGAGGAGGACGAGCGGCAACCGGCACGGGGCCCGGCGACCGTGTGGCAGTGGGGTGCCGACACGGTGCGCGGCCTGCTCGATGTCCAGTTCCGCCGGCCGGTCACTCGGACGCTGCTGCCGCTGGTCTATCTGCTGGGTCTGGCGTTCGCTCTCGCCGTGCCGGTCGTGCTGACGGTGCTGGCCTGGCAGATGTCGGCACTACTCGGTGTGCTGGCGGCGCTGGTGGCGATACCGCTGGCGCTCTCGATCGCCGCGGCAGTGCGGCTGCTGCTGGAATTCCTGGTGAACGCCTCCCGGCTCGCGACCCGGGTCGAGCACATCAGCGATATGGCCGACGACCTCTTCCACGCGCTGTCGGATGTGGCCGAACCGATGAATCAGCTCTCCGAGGATGTGCGGGCGGTGCAGTTCTGGCGGTTCCGCCGCGGAACGCGCAGATAGCTGCCGCGCAAACGTCGGCCGCGGCGGGCGCTGCCGGCGCCGGATCAGAGGTCGGCCAGCCGCGGGGCCGCCTCGTCCTTTGCCGAACGCAGGTAGGTGAGTGGGCGGCCGTCGCGGCCGGTGACCGGCCAGTCGATCGCCAGATCCGGGTCCAGGGCGTCCAGATCGTGGTCGTGACCCGGACTGTACTCGAGCGAGCACAGGTAGGTCAGGACCGAGCCGTCCTGTAGCGAGAGAACAGCATGTCCCAGCCCTTCGGACAGGAAGACCGACCGGCGGTCGAGATCGTCGAGTAGCACGCTGTCCCAGCGGCCGAAGGTGGGCGAGCCCGGCCGCAGATCCACCACCACGTCGAGAAAGGCGCCGTAGGTGCAGGTCACGTATTTGGCCTGTCCGGGCGGGTCGTCGGTGTAGTGGATACCGCGCAGCACCCCGGCCGCGGAGACCGACGTGTTCACCTGCAGCAGATCGAGGGTTCGGCCGGTCACCTTCTCGAATTCGGAGGCACGGAAGGTCTCGGCGAAGGCGCCCCGGGCGTCGCCGTGTACCTGGGGAGCGAACACCCAGGCGCCCGGGACCGACATCTCACTGATCCGCACTACACACTCACCAACTTCGTCCGTGCTCGAGCAGGTCGAGCAGGTACTTACCGTAACCGGAGCGGGTCAGCGGGTCGGCGAGCAGGCACAGCTGTTCGTCGTCGATGTAGCCCATCCGCCACGCCACCTCCTCCGGCACACCGATCTTCAGGCCCTGGCGTTCCTCGATGGTGCGCACATAGTTCGCCGCGTCCAGCAGGGAATCGAAAGTGCCGGTGTCCAGCCAGGCAGTGCCGCGGGCCAGCACATCGACGCTGAGCCTGCCGGCCTCCAGATAGGCCCGGTTGATATCGCTGATCTCGTATTCGCCGCGGGCCGACGGGATGAGGCCGCGGGCTATCTCCAGCACGTCGTTGTCGTAGAAGTACAGGCCGGGCACCGCGTAGTTCGACCGCGGGACCTTCGGCTTCTCCTCGATCGAAATGGCTTTGCCGTCGGCGAATTCGACCACGCCGTACGCGGTCGGGTCGGAGACCCGGTAGGCGAAGATCGCACCGCCGTCGAGTTCGGCGAAGCGGTGCAGACTGGTGCCCAGTCCGGGGCCGTGGAAGATGTTGTCGCCGAGCACCAGCGCTGCGGAATCGGTGCCGATATGCCCGGCACCCAGCACGAACGCGCGGGCCAGCCCGTCGGGAACCGGTTGGACGACATAGCTGATCGCGATCCCGAACTGGGACCCGTCCCCGAGCAGCCGGATGAAGGATTCGGCATCCTCGGGTGTGGTGATCACCAGGACGTCCCGGATTCCGGCGAGCATGAGGGTGGACAGCGGGTAGTAGACCATCGGCTTGTCGTAGACCGGGACCAGCTGTTTGCTCACTCCGCGCGTGATCGGATGCAAACGCGACCCGGTGCCGCCCGCCAGAATGATTCCGCGCATATCCGATCAGTCTGCCAGCCGGGGTGCGCGGCGCCGCGTGCGGCAGCGGTCCCGGCCGGGACCGGGGCCCGGACCAGGCCCGGATGGACGAGCAGCGGCGGCCGGGGTGGGGCGCAGAGCCGGTAGGCGTACGGTGAGGGCCGGGTTACGGGGCGGTGCCGGTTTGGTTTCGCCTGTTCCGGGTATCCCTGAATAATGAGGGCGATAAGAGGATCCGGTCCGGAATAATATCGATAAATTTGACACGGATTCGGGTGAGTGGTCGCCCGAGGCCCGTTCCGTCAGGGCAGCCGGGACGCGGTGATGAGATCGCGCCCTCCCGAATCCGACGCTGTGAAAATGGATTGAGAGGGGCTCGTCTTGTCGATTCCGGAAAAAGAATCCAGAAACCGAAATCCCGATAAGGGATATATCGCACTTCTGGGTTGGAGTCTCAACGCCGTCGAGGCTGTGGACCGTTTCGATCGCCGCTATGTCGTCGTCGCACCCGACTGGGCACGAGAATATTGCGAAGAGTACGAAATTCCATATGTTCCCTGGAACTTCGAGCGGCTCAACGATCGGTCGATGGAAATCGCCGAGACTCTGCAGGATATGGGTGTCGACGTCGCGATTCCGATCTTCGAGGAAACCGTCGAGTGGGCGGGTGCGATCAATTCCGTCCTGATGGACAACCCCCGTTTGTTCGGGCAGGCCATGTTGTTGCGCGATAAATCGCTGATGAAGCGCCGGGCGCAACTCGGTGGAATTCGGGTCGGAATTTTCGAAGAGGCCCATGAGCGGGACGACGTCATCCGGTTCCTCAAGCGGGTGAACCAGACGCTGATGAAACTGGACGGCGATCCCAACGACCCGATTCATGTCAAGGCCTTCGACAAGGCCGGCTGTCTGGGGCATCGGGTGATCCGCACGCCCGATGAGATCGATACCATCCCCGACGACGAATTTCCGGTGCTGATGGAATCCCATCTCGACGGCTGGGAATTCGCGGTGGAGGCGTGGATTCACGACGGGAAGATCCGTTTTCTGAACATCTCGGAGTATGTGACTCTCGGGTATTCGGTGTTTGTTCCCGCTACGCCGGAACTGGAAAAATACCGTCCGGAGATAGTTCGTCAGGTCGAACGTCTCATCAAAACATTCGATATCGAATTCGGATTCGTGCATCCCGAGTATTTCGTAACCAGCGACGGCGAGATGTACTTCGGCGAGGTCGCCTACCGGCCGCCGGGTTTCAAAGTATTCGAACTGCTCGAGCGGGCCTACGGGTTCAACGCCTACCATGCGCTGGTCCTGGCCTTCGATCCGAAGACGACCGAGGAAGAGATCACCGAATTCTTCCCCAGGGAAGTGGTGGACGCGGAGGGGCACGCGGGCACCTTCGGGGTGTACCCGCGCCGACGTGTGGTGAGCCAAATGTCCCTACCGGAGGAGACCGAAGATCATGAATACTTCGAATCACACGAGTTGTCCTCGCCATTGGCCGAGAAAGTAACCAAACGCACCGCGTTCGGAAACCATTGGGGTCTTCTGTACTTCTTCGGGGACGACCCGTACACTTTGCGGGATCTGTTGAAACGACAGGAAGAACTTGATTTCTATATCTGAGCCGTTCGGCACAACGGCTCGGCCGGGGAGGTTCGGCTCTTGAGTCCAGTCAACGGCGGCGGGACGTCCCTGGACCGGCATCTGGCCACCTTGGACGGCGCCACCCAGGCACTTGCGGACGCCAGCGATTTCGGCAAGCAGGTGAAGCTGGCGCGCGTGCTCACCGCGCTGCGCCGGGTGCTGGCGCAGCCCGGTGGCTGTGCCGCGGTCCGGGTGCGTGCGGCCGGGCTGGAAGCGGCGGGATTGTTCCTGGGTACGGACTGGTCGCGGCCGCAGATCCTGATCCCCTCGCTGAGCACCGGGTCGTTGCGCAGTGCCAACGGCGACACCGTGGTGCTGGAGACGGTGAGTAATCTGCGGCTGCTGGCCGTCGCCAAGGGCGAGTACGTGCACCCGATGGTCTCCGCGGAGCATGCGCACCACCACCTGTCGCATGTGCTGGCGATCAACATCACCATGCTGTTCTCGCCACCGTCGGAGTCCGAACGGGTGCAGCAGGGCCGGATGGCGCAGGTATCGCGGGAACTGTTGCGGCATCTGGTGGAGGAGATCGGCTACGAGAAGGTACTCGAGAACCTCGTCGACGAGATCTGGCGAATCCTGCGCCAGCGCCCGATCCAGGTGGAACCGGTCAAGCAGATGATCACCCAGATCGCGGTCGCCCGCAGCAACCCGGAAATCGATCTGGGCGCCAGCGGGCTCGGCGCGGACCGGTTGATCAGCAGTCTGTACGGCACCACCGACGCGTGCCGCGAGGACCCGGGTGTGGAGGTCTACCGCACCCGCCTGGAATCGATGGACGATTCCGCCCTGCAATACGAGACCGCGGGTTTCGCCCGGTCCATGCACGACACCGGGCTGGTCTCGCCGTACCACGCGGTGCTGGTGCGGTTCCTGCTGGGCAAGGGGGAGTACCTGCTCGGGGAGGCCCTGGGCCTGTCGAGCACCGGCCGGGAATCGCTGCTGTGCTACCACGAACTCGTCCGCCGGCTCATCGACGAGGCCGTGCACGTGGAGACCGCCCAGTGTCTCTACGGGCTGGCACTGATGCTCGAACGCGGGATCCTCTACCAGGGGCCGGTCGCACCGGCGCTGTGGCGGCAGCTGGTCCTGCAGCTGTCACCGTACGCCCAGCAGCGCCTGACCCAGGCATTCGGGCCCTCGCCCTCGCCGCGGGCCCGGTTGCTGTCGGGGCTGCTGTCCATCCTGGGCCTGCCGCTGGGGGTCGGCCAAGGCGACAACCCGACCTGTCAGTCCGCGCGGGCGTTGTCGATGTGGGCCTACAACGACCCCGACTACCTGCTGCAGACCGTGGTCTGGGCCGCGCGCGACGACGAGGTCGTCATGCATTTCGAGGGCCGGCCGATCTCCTCGCGCCACAGCGCCGCGGGCCTGGCGACCGAACTGCCGGTGGGCCTCGATCCGGTATCGCTGCTGGTGGTGCCCCATCTGGACCGAATCTACGCGGAGATGGGCCGGGCTTGCGCGGATCGCGAAGGCGATCCGCACCGCTGGGTGAACCCGGAGTTCCACGGCTGGTGGTCGGGGCGCGGATTCCGGATCAACGTCGACGTCGCCACCGGCAACCTGGTCGATCTGGACGAGTTCTTGCGGCATTTCTACGCCAGTTACCACCCCTACTACAACGGCAATCAGCCGCTGATCCACCCGCAGCCGGCCGGGATCGCGGTCACCGACAGCGCCGCCCGTTTCGTCGGCTGGCATGCGATCACGATCCTGCGGGTCACGCTCGATCCGCAGGAGCAGATGCGGGTCTACTTCTACAACCCCAACAACGACAGCGGTCAGGATTGGGGCGACGGCGTGGTCGTGGGCACCGCCGGGCAGGGCGAACGGTTCGGTGAGGCGTCGTTGCCGTTCGAACAGTTCGCCTCCCGCCTCTACATCTTCCATTTCGATCCACTGGAGCCGGGTGAGCTGGCATCGGTGAACCGGGAGGAACTGGACCGGGTGGTCGGTTACGTCCAGCGCAGCTGGGGCGCCGACCGCCTGCCGTAATGGCCGCTCAGCCGCGGTAGCGCTCGGCCACCGCCGCGAATTCGTCGAGTGTGCGCAGCGTTTCGGCCTCCGGTCGCGTCGGCAGCCGCAGGGTGACCCGCTCGACACCGGCGGCGGCGTAGGCGTCCAGGACCGCCGGATCGGGCGATACGGCCGTCACGGTGACCGGGACGTTGTGGCCATCGACCTCGGCCAGCTGACCGGCGACCGCGCCCGCCTCGGACACTCCGTTGGGTATCCAGCCCAGTCCGAGCCGGATCGCCCGCCGGGCGGCGACCTCGCCGCCACCGATGAAAATCGGCGGATGCGGCGTCTGGACCGGTTTGGGCCAGGCGTACATCGGGTCGAAATCGATGTATTTGCCGTGGTATTCGGCGAGGTCGTCGGTCCAGATGCGGGTCATCGCCGCCAGCTGCTCGTCGAGGAGAGCGCCGCGGGTGCGCGGATCGGTGCCGTGATCGGCCATCTCCTCACGGTTCCACCCGACGCCGACGCCGAACACCGCCCGCCCGCCGGAGATGTGGTCCAGGGTGGCGACCTCCTTCGCGGTGTGGATGACGTCGCGCTGGATCAGCAGCGTCACACCGGTGCCGAGGATCAGCCGGTCGGTCACGGCGGCTATCGAACCCAGCGCGACGAAAGGATCGAGGGTGCGGAAGTAGACCCGGGGGAGTTCACCGCCACCGGGATAGGGCGACTGCCGCGCGGCCGGGATATGCGAATGCTCGGCGAGGAAAAGCGAGTCGAAGCCACGCTCCTCGAGTGCCGGCCCGAGCGCGGTACCGCTGATTCCCTCATCGGTCAGGAAGGTATTGACTCCGATCAACATGTCAGACCGAACGCCACACCCGCCGGAGAATATTTCTGGGCCCGCCGCCGGGACCTCCCGGGTACGGTCCGCACCCCGGACGGAGCCGGGGCGCGGACCGGGCGATCACTTGGCAGGGAAGGGGGAATTGACCGTGCTGAGGTACTGGATGGCCGCGCCGATGGCGACCGGCGCGGTGACCAGCAACTGGCCCGCGACCGTGCCGAGCGCGCCGATTGCGATCACCCCGCCCAAGCAGCCGATAACCGCGGCGGGGACAAAGGGGCCGAAGAGGCCCACGATCGTCGCAGCGGCCACGGTCGCCCCCGCGATACCGCCGAGCACACATCCGAGCCCGGCGCCGCCCAGGCCACCCACCAGAGTGCCGATAGAGGCGCCGGTGGCAATGGTGTCCTTGAGCCGGGTGAATGCGGCGACCTCACGGTCGTAGGGGGACTTCCAGGGTGCCGATTCCTCGTAGGGCAGGGCGACCGGACGGTAGACGGCGCGCGCCGGGTCCAGAACCGGGGTGAGAGTGGCCGTATCACCAGAGATGTCGGCGGCGATCGGCAGTTCGAAATCGTCGAGCCGGAAGGTCAGTGGTGTCCCGGCCAGGACCGTCCCATCGGGGGCGCTGATGGTGAAGACACCGTTGTCCGCGGCCATGGTGCCGGAGTCGACGGTGATGACGGACTGGTTCCCGACGGCCTGCGCGGTGAAACCCACCCGATCGGGCGTGGTGACGGGTTCGGCGTGGGCGCTACCGGTCGCGATACCGAGCGCCGCGATGAGCAGTGCCGAGGTCGCGGTGAATTTCTTGACGAACATATGGTCACCTCGTGAAATTGTCTGAATGGAATGGGGATATTGCACTCGGATTCCGCTAACCGGCCGTGAACCATCCGTATCCGTTGCTTCACGTTCTATTCACAGATCCCCGGCATTCGATGTGGGGTTCCGGAAACCTTTTCGGCGCGTGAATACGAACCGTCCGCCCGGTTATTCGTTTTGTCCGGATTCGGGACGGCCGGTCGGCCGGAGTGGGATCGGCCGCCGGTCCGTACGCCGGTGTCCCGCTCACACGCCTGCCGCAGTGGTGGGAGTGGGTACAACGGGACGTATTGTGGACGGGTGCGTTTACTCGTGACCGGCGGAGCCGGGTTCATCGGAGCGAACTTCGTGCAGCACACCGTCGCCGAACGACCGGATGTGGCGGTGACCGTGCTGGACGCCCTCAGCTACGCGGGTAATCGCGCCTCACTGGATCCGGTGGCCGATCGGATCGACTTCGTGCACGGCGATATCGCCGATATGGACCTGGTGGACGAATTGGTCGGCGGAGCCGACGCGGTGGTCCATTTCGCCGCGGAGTCACACAACGACAATTCGCTGGCCGAGCCGTGGCCGTTCGTGCAGACCAATATCGTCGGCACGTATTCGCTGTTGCAGGCCGTGCGGCGCCATGATGTGCGCTACCACCATGTATCCACCGACGAGGTGTACGGCGATCTCGGGGCCGGCGACCCCGCGTTCACCGAAATCACCCCCTACAACCCGTCCAGCCCCTATTCGGCCACCAAGGCGGCCAGCGATATGTTGGTGCGCGCCTGGGTGCGTTCGTTCGGCATCCGCGCGACCCTGTCGAACTGCTCCAACAACTACGGGCCCTACCAGCACGTGGAGAAGTTCATTCCGCGCCAGATCACCAATCTGATCGACGGGGTACGTCCGCGCCTGTACGGCGGCGGACACCAGATCCGGGATTGGATACACGTGGACGACCACAACCGCGCGGTCTGGGCGGTGCTCGAACGCGGCCGGATCGGGCAGACCTATCTGATCGGGGCCGACGGCGAACTGGACAACCGCACGGTGGTGGAGTTCATCCTCGCGGAATTCGGGCGCGCGCCCGGCGATTTCGACCACGTCACCGACCGGGCCGGACACGACCAGCGTTATGCGATCGACTCGACCCTGCTGCGCTCCGAACTCGGCTGGACCCCGCGCTACGGCGATTTCCGGACCGGGCTGGCGGCGACCGTCGCCTGGTATCGCGAGCACGAATCCTGGTGGCGGCCGGTGAAGGAGTCCACCGAACGCGCGTACGCCGCGGCGGGGGAACGCACGATAGCCGTTCCCTGAACTGCCCGTTCGCAACCGGCGCGCGGCCCGCCTCGGCGCTTGCCGAGACGGGCCGTCGGGTGTCGGTTCCTACGGGCGGCCGCCGGGGCGCGCCCGGCGGGCGAACCGATCACGGGTAGGGTCGCCGATCCGTCCGGCCGCCGGTCAGGCCCAGACGTACAGGTGGTATTTCGACACCGTGGTGACCAGCGCGATCAGGGCCGCGGCCACGATCGTCCACTCCGCGCCGCGGCCCGGTGGCCGGTCGCCCGGGCCGCGCAGCCGCAGCGGCATCCAGCGCAGCAGCACCGCGAAGAACACGATGGCCAGCGGGATGAAATACCGGCCCTGGACGCCGTCGATGATGTAGTAACCCACCGGTGTGAACGACATGTACAGGGTCACGTAGATCATGGCCACACTCGCCGCCACGGTCAGCGCGACCACCAGGGTGCGCCGGAGGTCCGGCAGCTCGAACCGTTCCGCGATACCCACCGCCAATGCGAACGCCAGCAGGCAGGCGACGATCGCGGTCGCCGGAACGTTGATGTAGGAGAACCCCAGTTCGCCGAAGAACTCCGTGAACCATTCCTGATCCCGGCGCAGGATGCTCTCCCAGAACGTCCGCAGGAAGCCGAACGGGCCGGTGAGGATGCCGGTCAGCTGTTCGCCGGTGTCCACGGTGTACCACTGATCTCGGGGCCGCATCAGGCTGGTGCCCTCGCCGGTCGGCGCGGCGATCTTCATCCAGACCGCGAAGGCGAGCGCGCCGAGCGCGGCGCAGACCCAGGTGAGCCACCGGCGCCACCCCGTCAACCCCAGCCGTTCGGCCGGGATCAGCACCACCAGCAGCGCGAGCAGCACATAGGTCGGTTTGCACAGCGGGAGCAGTATCGCTGTGGCAAGAACGGCCACGGTTTCCGCGCGACCCAGCCGGTCACCCAGGAACAGGCCCTTCACCAGTAGCGCGGACACCAGCAGCGCCAAGGCGTTGGTGAGGGTGTCGGCGGTGATGGTGCCGGCCTGGAACACCGTGATCGGGAGGACGGCGACGGTGAAGGCCAGCCATTGGATCCGGTGCGCGCGCAGGGCCCACAGCGCGAAACCCACCACCAGCAGGTAGGCCGCCAGACCGGAGAGCCGGGTGAGGCGCACCAGGGTTCCGGCGTCGGCGTCCACGAGTTCGGCGAAGCGGATGCCGATCGCGTTCGGAATGTAGGGGACCGCCGAATAGGCGGCGGTATTGGTGAACCAGACGATCTTCTTGTCGTCGGTGACCGGTGCTTCGCTGAGCCGCTGGTAGGTGCCGGGTTCGGCGACCATGGGGAACGGTTCGCCGGGATTGTGGGTGTAGTCGTCCAAGGCGAAGCCCATGAGGGCCTCGACCGCGGCCGGCACTTCACCGCCGTAGGCGACGCCGCGGCCGTCCTCGATCTCGGCCGGCAGCAGACCGCCGTGCGCGACCTGGTAGGCCCGCCCGAACTGGGTGAGTTCGTCGTGACCCCAGAACGGCGGGCTCATCACCGCGAAGACCAGGCCGAAAATCCCGGCCAGCAGCGTGAACGCGACGGTCGCCGGTCCGGCCCGGCCGATCAGCGCCTTCCCGGCGCCGCGCGGTCCGGACAGGCGGGAACGACCCGCGGTCTGCTCGGAATCGGCAGAGCGGGTCTCGGTTCCGGCGGTCAACGGATGTCCTCGGCAACCACTCCGGGCCGGTCGGTCCCGGCCGGGTACGCCGGTGCGGCCGGCGCCTCATAGCGCAGGTAGATCAGCCGGGCGGCCTCGTGCCGGGAGCGGCGGATCCCGTCCAGGATCAGGCCCGCGGTCCAGGCCAGGAAACCGACCAGCAGCAGGGTGCAGGCCAGGAAGAGAGTCGGGAACCGCGGAACCGTATGCGATTCGTAGAATTCCGCGATGATCGGGATGGTCAGCCCCACCGATATGATCCAGCTCAGGGTGCCGAACAGCCCGTAGAACGCGACGGGCCGTTCGTGCCGGGCCAGGCCGAATATCAGCGCCAGGATTTTGAATCCGTCGTGGTAGGTGCGCAGTTTGCTCTCGCTGCCGGCGGGGCGGTCGCGGAAGCCGACGGGTACCGCGGTCTGCGGAATCCGCAGGTGCAGCGAATGGACGGTCAGTTCGGTCTCGATCTCGAATTCGCGGGAGACCGCGGGGAAACTCTTGACGAAACGCCGGGAGAACACCCGGAATCCGCTGAGCATATCCTCGACGTTCTCGCCGAAAACCTTGCCGACCACGCCGTTGAGAACTTTGTTTCCGGTTTCGTGACCCGACCGGTAGGCGGATCCACCCACATCCTGTTTCCGGACACCGAGGACGTGGTCGAACGGGCCCGAGAGCAGGGTGTCGATCATCTGCGGTGCCGCGGACGCCTCGTAGGTGTCGTCGCCGTCGATCATGAGGTACACATCGGCTTCGATATCGGCGAAGGCGCGCCGCACCACATTGCCCTTGCCCTTGGCCATTTCCGCGCGCACGATCGCTCCGGCGGCGCGCGCCTTCTCCGCGGTCGCGTCGGTGCTGAGGTTGTCGTACACGTACACGACAATTCCGGGCACCGCGGCTCTGAGGTCGGTGACGACTTTGGCGACCGACGCTTCTTCGTTGTGGCATGGGACCACGGCGGCGATGCGGAGTGTGTCCGGCGTGTGATCGGTGGATTCCACCTGGTCAAATCCTCGAAATCGGCTGATAGTGGGAACACGGGGAGAGTACCGGGTCGGGGTTCGTCAGGCATGCGCGAGGCCCCGCGTGGTGCCGCTTCGCTACCGCCTTCGGGCCTGACTCGCTCATGCGGACCGGTGGGGAGGCTCAGGTCACTGCGGTACCGTCGGCGCGTGTCATCTGGTGAGTCATCGGCCGTGGTCGCCGACGCCCCGGCTCCGCGTTCGCTGGTCCAGCGAGTGCGCACCGGGCTGCGGCAGAGCGCGGCGTTCCTGGTGGTCGGCGTGGTGGGTTTCCTGGTCGATGCCGGGACCTACAACATGCTGGTGTTCAACCTGGGCGCCTGGGGCGGCGAGGGTCTGATGTACGACTTGCCGCTGCCCGCCAAGATCATCGCGATCGCGGTGGCGACGGTGGTCACCTACTTCGGCAACAAATGGTGGACCTTCTCGCACAAGCAGTCCGGCAGCCCGCTGCGCGAGTACCTGATGTACGCGGTGATCAATGTGATCGCGATCGGCCTGCAATTGGGTTGCCTGGGCTTTTCGCGCTACATCCTGGACCTGTCGAGTCCGCTTGCGGACAATATTTCCGGAACATTGGTGGGTCAGATAGTGGCCGTGGTGTTTCGGTATTGGGCGTATGACAAGTTCGTTTTCACCGGTGAACCCGGTTCGGAAACGACCAAGCGGGCGACCGGCGTGGCTGATTGATATCCTCGGCCCCGCCGCGAACCGTATTCAGGGACATGTCTGTTCCGTCGGCACACAGCATTGAGGATTTCGAGGACTTCATGGACCAGTCGGCTATGCAGGCCGTTACCGAGACGAACGATCACCCTGCGGTCGCACCCGAGTCGCTCCGCGCCGAACACCACGTGGCGCCGGACCGCCTGGTGCTCGCCAGAGGTATCTTCACCGGACCTTCGGCGAAGATCAGCGATGAGCTGTACGTGGTGGTCAAGGGCCGCGCCACCCGCGACCGGCTGAGCCTGCGCCTGGACAAGGGGTCCAGCGCGCATACCAACACCTACTTCGGCCGTCTGGCGGCCAGCTACTGGCAGCGCTGGACCGTGGTGACCGAGGTGCAGGCGACGATGACGTTGCACGTCGGCAAGAAGGCGAGCGTGCGGATCGTGGCCTCCGATATCGCCGGGCACCGGCGGATCGTCGGGACCGCCGAGGTCACCGCCAGCGGCCCGCTCACCCTGACCGCACCGCTCGACCAGTTCGTCGACGGCGGTGCGGTGTGGCTGGAGTTCGACGCCGTCGGCGGTGACCTCGCGGTCTCCGAGCTCACCTGGACCGCGCAGGCCCCCGAGACGGTCCGTCCGGTCGCCATCGCGATCTGCACGTTCAACCGGGCCCAGGATTGCGCCGAGACCGTGGCCGCCCTGGCCGCGGACCAGGCCGTGCTGAGCGCGATCGACGCCGTCTACGTGGTCGATCAGGGCACCGACCTGGTGGCGGACCGGCCGCTGTTCCAGCAGATCCAGCCGGGTCTCGCCGATAAGCTGCGCTATATCCGCCAGCCCAACCTGGGCGGCGCGGGCGGTTTCACCCGCGGCCTGTACGAGGTCTCCGCGGCCAACGAGCACGCCGACGTCATCCTGATGGACGACGACATCCTGTGCGAACCCGAGACGGTGCTGCGGTTGCAGGCATTCGCCAATCTCACCGTGGAACCGACCCTGGTCGGCGCGCAGATGCTCTTCCTGCTCAACCCCGACTACCTGAACGTCGGCGCTGAGGACGTGCATCTGCACAAGCTGATGCACGGCCAGAAGGTCCCCAAGGCGTTGCGCAACACCAGCATGCTGAAGAAGAACCAGGAGCGCCGGGTCGACGCCGGTTACAACGCCTGGTGGACCTGCCTCATCCCGGCCGAGGTGGTGAAGAAGATCGGGTTGCCG
Source organism: Nocardia sp. NPDC024068 (assembly GCF_040638875.1). NCBI lineage: Bacteria > Bacillati > Actinomycetota > Actinomycetes > Mycobacteriales > Nocardiaceae > Nocardia > Nocardia sp. NPDC024068. Next base: position 20,978 of record NZ_JBEZYU010000051.1, read on the forward strand.
CTGCCGATCTTCTTCCAGTGGGACGATGTCGAGTACGGAGTCCGGGCCCGTGAGCACGGGTTCGTTACCGTCACCCTGCCGAACGCGGCGGTCTGGCACGCGGATTTCTACTGGAAGGATTTCGACGACTGGGCGCGCTACTTCAGCACCCGGAACTCGCTGATCGTCAGTGCCATGCACGCCGATCTGGACCCGAGCACCGTCACCCGGCAGTTGTTCCGCAATATCACCGAATACCTGGTCGGGATGCAGTACGGGCTCGCGCACACCACCCTGCAGGGCATCGAGGATTTCCTGCAGGGGCCCTCGATCCTGTCCGACGGCGGCGTGGAAGTGCTCAAACGCGCGCGGACCAGTCGTGCCGACTACGCGGAGACCGTCAAACATCCGGCCGCCGAGCCGACTGTGCCCTCCGCCGATATCCGGGTGCGCCGGGCCGGTGGCGAACCCAGCCGGCTGCTGCTGGTGCTGGTCAAACGGGCCATCCAGCAGTGGACCGGCAGGGTCCAGCCCGGGCTGGTCGGAGTGACGCGCGAAGACGCGCACTGGTGGCATGTCTCGCTGTTCGACCATGTGGTGGTGACTGACGCGTCGCAGTCGGGAGTGCGGGTGCGCAAACGCGACAAGGCGCGGGCCCGAGCCCTGCTGCTGCGCACGCTGCGGGCGCTGCGCACCCTGTACCGCGAGCTGCCCACTCTGCAGCAGCGCTACCGGGCCGCGCACGCCGAACTCACCAGCCGCGAGAACTGGGAGCGGCTGTACGGGATCGAGCACCGGAACTGACCCCGGTGGGTGGCGGCCTCGGGCACGCCACCCACCGGGCGGTCCCGGTCCGGATCAGAGGAACAAGTCCGTGGTGAGCGGTTCGTCGCCCGGCGTCACCCGGTACTTGTCCAGGTCGGTGATGCCGTGGGCGGCCAGCACCTCGTCGTCGAGGAAGAAGTTGCCGGTGGTCTCGGCCGCCGGCGAGGTGAGCACCAGGTAGGCGGCGTCGGCGTAGATATCCGGCGTGCGCGAAGTGCGCACCATCTCCTCGCCGCCCAGCAGATTGCGCACGGCCGCGGTGGCGATGGTGGTGCGCGGCCACAGTGAATTCACCCCGATACCCGCGGATTTCAGTTCCTCGGCCAGACCCAGCGTGGTCAGCGACATCCCGTACTTGGCGATGGTGTAGCCGAGCGAGGAACCGGCCCATTTGGGGTCCAGATTCAGCGGCGGCGACAGGGTGAGGATATGCGGGTTGCGCCCGGCCGCAGCGGATTCGCGCAGCGCCGGGATACTCAGTTTGGAGAGCAGGAAACTGCCCCGGCAGTTGATGTCCTGCATCAGATCGTATTTCTTCATCGCCAGCGTCTCCGTCGGGGAGAGATCGATCGCGGAGGCGTTGTTCACCACCAGGTCGATTCCGCCGAAACGCTCGGTCGTCTGCCGGACCGCCTCGGCCACCGAATCATCGAGCCGGATATCGCCCACGAACGGCAACACCGTGCCACCGGCCGCCTCGATCTCGGCCGCCGCGGTATGGATGGTGCCGGGCAGTTTCGGATGCGGCTGATCGGTTTTGGCGATCAGCGTGATGTTCGCGCCGTCGGCGCCGGCTCGTTTGGCGATTTCCAATCCGATACCGCGACTGCCGCCGGACATGATCAGCGTCCGGCCCTTCAGCGGTGTGCCCTCGGTTCCTGCCATGGCCTGCCCTCCTGTTGTCGCGACCACGCCACGAACCCGCGGCGCTGCCGTTCCGAGGTTAGGCAACCGGTCCGGCGTTGCCCAGGGGGCGCGCGATCACCGCAGGTCCCGGCGTCGCTCACCGCAAACCCGGAGCGCTCCGCGGCAGGCCGCGGAGCGCTCCCGGTCCACTGTCACATCGTGGCGATCAGCAGGATGTTCAGCAGGAACATGAGCGCGATGAACGCCCAGATCACATACATGATGACCATGCCCGGGGTTTTCTGCGGCCCCGGGCCGATCGCGCCGTTCAGGAAGATGATCGCGGGCGTCCGGTAGAAGTAGCGGACTCCGGGGCCGGGCGCCACCGAGGCCGCGATCTCGGCCGGACCCATATCGAACAGCCAGGGCGTGCTGACCCGGATGTGATAGTTGCCGGGACCCACGGGGACGTGGTTGTCACCCCAGCGGGTGTTCGGCACCTGCTGGCCGTTCACGATGATCTTCGGTTTGGTGATGGCCAGCAGGAAGGCCAACGGGGTGTAGGAGCAGTTCACCGTGATGCCGGGCGGATCGTTCGGCGCCGGCTGACCCGGCTGACCGTACGGTCCGGGCTGTGGTCCGCCGGGTCCGAACTGGGCCGGCGGCTGTCCCACCGGCTGGGCGTACGGCCCGCTGGGGAACTGCTGCTGCGGTGCGCCGGGCGGGCCGAACCCGCCCTGCGGCGGCTGTCCCTGTGGCGGCTGCCCGGGCGGCGGCGCCCCCCACGGCTGCTGCTGACCGCCCTGCGGCCCCCCTGGAAACTGTGGCTGCCCACCCGGGTTCGGCGGTGCGAACTGTGGTTGCGGTGCCGGGTACTGGCCGGGTGCGGGCTGGCCCTGTGGCGGCTGGCCGCCGGGGTAACTCATCGATCTCCTCCCGAATCTGCGGATTGCCAGCCGAACTTACCCGGCGCGGAGGAAACTCTCGCATCGGCCGTCAAGACCTGTTGCGGGATCGGTGGCCGATATGTGCCCTACGCCTTATTCCGGCTTCTGGAATTGCTCGTTGCGGCCGAGACTGCGCAGATGGAACCACTCGCGCAACCCCGCCGGATCGCGCCGGGTCACCAGGAAGAACCAGGAGAAACGAATCCATTCCTGCGGCAGCAGCTTTCGCATACCGGGCTGCGACATCAGATAGCCGCGATTGCGGTAGGTGAAATAGCGCTTCACCGGATCGTCCGGGTACTGGGTGTGCATCCGGCCCCCGAGGATCGGCTTGAACTCGGCCGCACCGTTGGGGTGCAGGTACGCCGTTTGCAGACAGGTGCCGAAGGGTAATCCAGAGCGCACCAGCCGCCGATGGACCTCCACTTCGTCACCGCGGACGAACAACCGCAGATCCGGAACGCCGATCACATCCACCGCCTGCGCCGAAATCAGCGCCCCGTTGAACAAGGAGGCGATCCCGGGCAGGAAATCCTCGCGGCCCAGCTCCGAACGCAGCCGCCGCCACACCACACCACGCCGCAACGGGAAGGCCAGCCGGTCCGGTTCGTCGATATCGCACACCACCGGTGACACCTCCACCAACTGGTGCCGACGGGCGCAGTCGAACAGGGTGGACAGCACCTCGGGGCCCTCGGGGCGGCCGTCGTCGTCGGCCAGCCACACCCAGTCGGCGCCCAGGCTGAGGGCGTGCAGGATGCCGAGCGCGAAACCGCCCGCCCCGCCCAGGTTGTGCGCGGAACCCAGATAGGTGGTCGGCAGCGGCTGATCGGCGACCAGATCGGCGACCTCGGTTTCGTTGCCGTTGTCCACGACGATCAGATGATCGACCGGCCGCGACTGGGTGGCCACGGCTTTCAGCGATTCGGCGAGCAGATCACGCCGCTTGTGGGTCACCACGACGGCGACAATGGTGGCGCCGGTGCCGTAGTCGGCCTCCGGGAGTACGGCTGCGGACGCTTCCGCCTCCGGGCCTGACTCGCTCATGCTCTGTTGACCGGGCATGAGCGAGGGCCCTTCGTGGTCACGCTTCGCTACCGCCTCCGGGCCTGACTCGCTCATGCCGTGTTGTTCTCCAGTTCTCGTTCGCTGCCCGACGGCGCGTCCGCCGGTCCGGCGGAGGGTTTCGTGGTCTCGCCGACCCGTTCGGCTTCCAGTTCCCGCAGGACCGTCGCCACATGATTACCCGCTTCCGGGCCCTCATAGGCGCGGACGACCTCTTCGATCCCGCCGCGCAACCGGATCTGGCCGTGATCGATCCACATCGCGGTATCGCAGAGCTGGGCCAGGAACTCGTTGGAATGGCTGGCGAACACCAGCAGGCCGGACCGGGCGACCAGCTCCTGCAGGCGCACGCGGGCCTTCTTCATGAACTCGGAATCGACCGCGCCGATCCCCTCGTCCAGCAGCAGGATCTCGGGATCGATGGACGTCACCACGCCCATCGCCAAGCGCACCCGCATACCGGTGGAATAGGTGCGCAGCGGCATGGACAGGTATTCGCCGAGTTCGGTGAAATCGGCGATCTCGTCGATCTTGGCCAGCATCTGCTTACGGGTCTGGCCCAGGAACAGGCCGCGGATGATGATGTTCTCGTACCCGGAGATCTCCGGATCCATCCCGACACCCAGATCGAACACGGGCGCAACCCGGCCGCGGATCCGGGCGCTGCCGCGGGACGGTTCGTAGATGCCCGAGAGCAGCCGCAGCAGGGTCGATTTACCGGCGCCGTTGTGGCCGACCAGGCCGACCCGGTCGCCCTCCTTCAGCGACAGGGTGATGTCGCGCAGCGCTTCCACGACCACGACGTCGGATTGGTTGCGGCCGATCGCACCACCGGCCTTGCCGAGGAAGGCCTTCTTCAGCGACCGCGATTTGGCGTCGAAGATGGGGAACTCCACCCACGCGTCGCGGGTTTCGATACTCACGTGATCGGTCATGATCGCCTGACTCCTAAACCCAGTAGGGCACGCGCGAACGGTACTGCCGCATGGCGATTGCGGCGGCGATCCAGCCCACCACGGTGATGGCGCCGACGATCACCCAGTGATACAGCTTCTGGTCGTCGCCGAGCAACGGCGCGCGCACGATCTCCAGGTAATGGTAGGTGGGGACGATCTCGGCCAGCCGGGCCCGTTCGGCCACATCGCCGCCCTGGGCCTCCAGGCTCTTGGTGTTCCACATCACCGGTGTGAGCACGAACAGCATCAGGGTCATGCTGCCGAGGATCGGCGCGATATCGCGGTAGCGGGTGCTGAAGATCCCGAACAGCACCGCGACCCACATCGCGTTGAGGAACAGCAGTATCAGTGCGGGTATCGCGAAGATCGCGGTCCAGTGCAGATCACGCCACACCCCGAACAGCGCCAGAACCGCCACATAGATCAGCAGGTTGTGGGCGAAGAACAGCACCTGCCGCCAGACCAGGCGATAGATGTGCACACTCAGCGCCGACGGTAGCTGTTTGATCAGCCCCTCGTTGGCGATGAAGACCTCCGCGCCCTCGAGGATCGAGGCGTTGATGACATTCCAGACGATCAGGCCCACCGCCACATACGGCAGATACTGCTGCAGCGGCTGGCCCAGCAGCGCCGCGTACAGGATGCCGATGGCGGTGGCCTGCACTCCGGTGGCGATGGTGATCCAGAACGGACCCAGCACCGAGCGCCGGTAGCGCTGCTTGATGTCCTGCCAGCCCAGCGAGAGCCATAGTTCGCGCTGTCCGAACCCGTCGCGGAAATCGCGCCAGGCCCGGGTCCAGGATTGTGAATCGGACCGGATGGGCGCGGGTTCGGTCGTCGCGGTGTCGGCGGTTACGGCGCCGGCGACCGGGGTCTGCTCGGAACTCACGGGCGTCTCATCTGCGGCGGAGGTGGGGTCGGAGCGCACCGTGCTCTCGTCGGTGCGCTCCGTGGATTCGGTGTTTACCAGGTCAGAGCGAGCGGAAGCTGCAGGCACGGTGCACGACACTACCCCGACCGGCAGTCCCCGGTAGCGGGAGGCATATACACCACCGCCGTCACAGGTACTGCCCGGTGCCCCCGATCGTCTGCCCGGGCTGCGCGCCCCGGCCGTCGGCGGCGTGGATACCCGGCGGAAGGGCGCCCTGGCGCATCTGCTCGAGCTGCGCCCGCGCCGCCATCTGCTGGGCGAACAGCGCGGTCTGGATGCCGTGGAACAAACCTTCCAGCCAGCCCACCAGCTGCGCCTGCGCGATACGTAGTTCGGCATCGGAGGGGACCGCGTCCGCGCCGAACGGCAGGGCCAGACGTTCCAGTTCCGCACGCAGTTCCGGGGCCAGCCCCTGCTCGAGTTCCCGGATCGAGGATTTGTGGATCTCGGCCAGGCGGGTGCGGCTGGCGTCGTCGAGCGGCGCCGCCCGGACCTCCTCCAGCAGCTGTTTGATCATGGTGCCGATACGCATCACCTTGGCGGGCTGCTCGACCATATCGGCCAGCGATTCGGAGGCGTCGCGCTCCGCGGCCTCCTCGGGGGATTCTTCCCGGCCGGGGTACGACGCGCTCGTCGCGGCGCCCGCGGGCAGCACCACGGGCCGGCCCTCCGGGCCGATCACGACAACGGGATCCGATGCGTCATCCGATTGCGTCATGGTCTCCATCATGTCGTGTTCGCCGCGAACGCGCTAAGCCGGTCCACCAGCGGCGCTCACCGCAGGTCGGTGCCGCGAGTCGGCGCGGCCGGTGACGCACGTGGCGCCGGGGGAGTTATGCGTATTGCGCACAGCTGGGTCATAGGCGTTGTGCACAGCACACTGGGCTGGACCAGGGTTACCGGGCCGGGCCCTGTGGCCTTAAAGTGACCTGCATGACTTACGACGTCGCGCGGGTCCGGGGGCTGATCCCCGCTCTGGCCGACGGCTGGATCAATCTGGCTCCACAGGCAGGCATGCTTGTTCCGGATTCCGTATCGCGCGCGGTGTCCATCGGTTTCCGCACGTCGTCATTCACCCATCTGGGCCGCCATCCGGCGGCCAAACGCAGCGCGGAGGTCCTGCAGGACGCCCGGGTCGCGGTCGCCGACCTCGTGGGCGCCGACCCCAGCGGGGTCGTCCTGGGCCCGGACCGCGCGGCACTGCTGGCCTGGCTCGCCGAATCGCTGAGTTCCCGGCTCGGCCTCGGGACCGGGATCGTGCTCTCGCGCCTGGACGACGAGGCCAACGTGGCGCCGTGGCTGCGTATCGCCAACCGCTACGGGGCGCATGTGCGCTGGGCCGAGGTGGAGATCGAGACCTGCGAGATGCCGGCCTGGCAGTACGAGGAACTCATCGGCCCGACCGCCCGGCTGGTCGCGATCACCGCGGCCTCCCCGATCGTGGGCTCGGCGCCCTCGGTGCGGGTGGCGGCCGAACGGGTGCACGAGGTGGGCGGGTTATTGGTCGCCGACGCGGTCGGCGCGGCGCCGTACGCGCTGATCGATATCGATGATCTGAACGCCGATGTGGTCGCCTTGAGCGCCCCCAGCTGGGGAGGTCCCCAGCTGGGGGCGCTGGTGTTCCGGGACCCGGCCTTCCTGGATCGGATCCCGTCCATGGCGTTGAATCCGTACGCGAAGGGACCCGAGCGGCTCGAGGTGGGCGGGCACCAATACGCGCTGCTGGCCGGACTCACCACCTCGATCGACTATCTGGCCGGGCTGGACGAACGCGCCACCGGCACCCGGCGGGAACGGCTGGAACTGTCGGTCACCTCGCTGCAGGACTACCACGATCAGCTGTTCGAACATCTGATGAGCACTCTCGAAGGTGTTACCGGACTCACCGTGATCGGACGCGCCTCCACCCGCATCCCGACGGTGAGTTTCACCATCGACGGGATGCAGGCCGAGAAGATCGCCGCGCAACTGGCCGATAAGCGGATCAATGTCCTGGCCGGCCCGCACGGCGGTAGCCGGCTGCTGGACGCTCTGGGTGTCAACGACGAGGGCGGCGCGGTGACCATCGGCCTCGCCCCGTACACGACCCGGCGTGAGATCGATCTGTTCGGCCGGGCCCTGTCGGCCCTCGGCTGATCGAGCCGCCGGGCCCCTCGATCGTCACCGATCGGCGGGATCGCCTCAGCGGTCACCGATCCGCAGGATCACCTTGCCGAAGGTCTCGTGCTCGTCGAGCATCTCGTGGGCCCGCGCCGCCTCGGTCACCGGGACCTCGGCGTGTATCACCGGTACGACCGCCCCCTTCGCGAGCAGCGGCCAGAGCCGTGTCCGCACCTCGGCGATGATGTCGGCCTTGCTGCCGCGGCCGGTGGCCGGGCGGTCACGCAGTTTGAGAGCCCGGACGGTCCCGCGTTTGGCCATCAGCGCGCCCAGGTTCAGTTCACCGTTCACCCCGCCCTGCATCCCGATCACCAGCAGCTGCCCGTCCAAGGCCAGTGAATCGATATTGCGGCCCAGATAGGCGGCGCCCATATTGTCGAGGATGATGTCCGCGCCCGGACCGCCGAGTCCTTCTTCGGCGCGGATGAGGTCCACGAAATCGTGGTCGCGATAGTTGATCAGCACGTCCGCGCCGAGTTCGGCGCACCGCTCGAGTTTGGCCGCCGATCCGGCCGTTACCGCGACCCGGGCGCCCAGCTGCACCGCGACCTGGATCGCATGGGTACCGATACCGCTACCGCCCCCATGGATCAGCAGCAGGTGACCCGACCGCAGTCCGGCGGTCATCACCAGATTCGACCAGACCGTGGCCGCCACCTCGGGCAGACCGGCGGCCGCCACCAGATCGAGCCCGTCCGGCACCGGCAGTACCTGCCCGGCGGGTACCACGACCTTCTCCGCGTAACCGCCGCCGGAAAGCAGCGCGCACACCCGGTCGCCGGGCGACCAGTCGCTCACGCCTTCGCCGACCTCGGCCACCACACCGGAACATTCCAGACCCGGTACCGCCGTCGTTCCCGGCGGTGGGGCGTAGAGGCCGCGCCGCTGCAGCAGGTCGGCCCGGTTCACCCCGGCCGCCGCGACCTCGATCACCACTTCACCGCGGCCCGGTGCCGGGTCGGGCGCCTCGGACCATTCCATGACCTCGGGTCCGCCGTAGCCGTTCAAGTTGATCGCGCGCATCGCCCCATACTGCAACAGAAACGGCCGAGGGACTGCCCACCGTGCCGGGACACGGCTAGCGTGACTGTCCGTGAGCAGCTTCATCGACTTCCAGAACGAGATCTACCTCCAGGGAATGGGCGGTGCGATACCCGACCTGCCGATGACGGCCGACGGCTTCGCCGATAAGGCCCGGGAGCTGCTCGACGCCCGCGCGTACGCCTATGTGGCCGGAAGCGCGTCGAGCGAGCGGACCGCCGCCGCCAACCGCGCCGCGTTCGAGCGCTACCGGCTGGTCCCGCGGATGCTGTGCGGGACCAGCGGCCCCGGCGCCCGGGATACCGCGGTGGAGGTGCTGGGCACGAAATTGGCCGCGCCCGTGCTCACCGCGCCGGTGGGAGTGCTGGAGTTGCTGCACGAGAAAGGTGAGGTGGTCGTCGCGCAGGCGGCGAAGGAACTCGGGGTGGGCAGCATCCTGTCCACCGCCGCTTCGTCGACCATCGAGGAGGTCGGCGCGGTCGCCGGTGACTGGTGGTACCAGCTGTACTGGCCCGCCGACGACGAACTGGCGCAATCGTTCGTCCAGCGGGCCGAGCGGGCCGGGGCCGCGGCGATCGTCGTCACCGTGGACACCCCGTCGCTGGGCTGGCGCCCCCGCGACCTGGAGCTCGGTCATCTGCCGTTCCTGCTGGGCAAAGGTATCGCCAACTACCTGTCCGACCCGGTCTTCCGGGCCAAGCTCCCCGCCCCGCCGGAGGAGAGCGACGACGCCATGCGAATGGCGATCCTCACCTGGGTGGGCCTGTTCGGTAACCACAGCCTGCGGGTCGCCGATCTCGCCAAGCTGCGGGAATGGACCGATCTGCCGATCGCGGTCAAGGGTGTGCTGCACCCCGACGACGCCCGTGCGGTCGTGGACGCGGGCGCCGACGGTGTGCTGGTGAGCAACCACGGTGGCCGTCAGATCGACAATTCGATCCCCGCACTCGACGCGCTCGGCCCGATCGTCTCCGCGGTCGGCGACCGCGCCGATGTGCTGTTCGACTCCGGGGTCCGCACCGGCTCCGATGTGCTGGTCGCCCTCGCCCTCGGTGCCAAAGCGGTCTGCTACGGGCGGCCGTGGGCCTACGCGCTCGGTATCGCCGGGCAGGCCGGAGTCCGCCACGCGCTGCGGCTGCTGCTCGCCGACTTCGATTCCGCCATGGGACTTTCCGGTTGCGCCGGTCTCGCCGGAATCACCCGCGACCTGCTGGCCGTCCCGCGCTGAACCCCGCCCGCTCGTACCGGCCGGGAGCTGCCTACCCGGTACCCGGGATTTCGGTGACCTGCGGGTGTATCGGTTACCATCGAGGCCCTGGAGACGTGGCAGAGCGGCCGAATGCACTCGCCTTGAAAGCGAGAGTCGTGAGAGCGACCGGGGGTTCAAATCCCTCCGTCTCCGCCAGCAATCCGTAGTTCGGAGCCCTTGCCGGGTATTCCGTACGCGCGAGGGCCTTCGCCGGTGACTGCTTGCCCCGAGACCACGGCTGTGCCAGGGTTTGCCGGAGTCGTATGCGGTGTGTGGGAGCACCGCCGGAGGGAGGGGTCCAGAATGCCGGACGATCTCAGGGTCGATCCCGAGGAAGTGAACAAGTTCTCCGCGAGCATCAAGAAGCTGGCGGACGAGAACGCGAACGCCACGGCTTATATCGATAAGTGGCTGGTGGTCGACAACACGGTGTGGGGTGACGGCGGCCTGCTACGCGTCGGTCTCGGTGCCATCAGCGAGGCACACGAGAAGTTGAAGGCGAATTACGAGACGATCGGAAACCTGTCCGCGGCCGCGGCGACCGAACTCGCGGCAGTGGCGCAGATGTACCGGACGACCGATAAGGGGAACGCCGAGGCATTGGATCGCACTTATCCGGGCGGTGAATGATGGGCGCGGCACCCGCCGAGAAGCTGGTGGAGCCGGCTCTCGAAGATCCGATGAACGACAAGTTCGAGTTTCTCGTCACCGCCAACGAGATCTCACCGACCTACTGGGCCTGCACGTGGAGCAAGAATGTCCTCGGTGTGGATCCCGTGGAGTGGTTCGCGCAGAAGATCTCCGGTGACTGGGAGGCCCTGCAGAAAGCGGGCAAGGCCGTCGAGAACCTCTCGGCCTACAGTTCGGGTTTCGCCGGCGAGATCGAGAACGCGGCCAAGGCCGTGGACGCCACCTGGGACGGCAACGCGGCGAACAGCGCCCAGACCTATTTCGCGGAGCTGGCCACCGCGGTATCGGCGCAGATCGATTCCCTGAACACGATCGCCGACGAGATCAACAACTTCGCGAACGCAGCCTATTTCGGCGCCAAGACGATCGGCGATACCGTGCAGACCCTGCTGGATCTCGCGGCCGTCGCCATCATCGAATGGGTCGCGGTGGAGATTTCCGCGGCCACGGGAGTCGGTCTCGTCGCGACCGCGGCGCTGGTCGCGGCCGCCACCCTGAGCACCCTGAAGGTCATAAAGGAATTCGGGCTGGTCGTCGCGGCCTTCTCGTCGATCTACACCGTGCTGGAAGGAATAGCCGGGGTCATCTACTCGGGTATCGGCACGCTGCAGTCCGGCGAGTTGCCCGCCCTGCCTCAGAAGTCCTACGACCATCCGGGAGCCTGATATGAGTTCACCGGAACCGATACACGATCTCGCCCGGGGGGATGTCGCGGTATCGCGCCAGCTCTCCAGCGCACTGCGGGTCATCCGGGACCGTTCGGCGGACCCGCAGTTGAAGAAGCAGATCGGCGATATCCTCGCGGGCCGCGGAAGTGCCCGGGAACTAATGCACAGCACCGCTTTCCATGCGGTGCTGGATCGGACCCTTCCCGCGGCCATGCAGCGGTTCACGCAGATGCCGGAGGACGAACGGGAGCGGCTCGCGGAGCAGGGCCGGGCCCAGCTCGACCAATTCCGCGAGCAGCCGCCGGAGTGGCCGGTGCCTGCGGAAGAGGCACCGGCGCCACCGCCGCCGGAACCGCCCCCTTCGCCGGCCGCGGCGGCTCCGCCGGTTCGGCGCAAGTCCTACCGGGATCAGGTCGTCACCCCGGACGAACCCGATGAGGACGATCTCTACTACCGGGATCGCCGGGAGAACGGCTGGCTGCGGTGAGTGGGCGGGACAAAGTGCTGTTCGCGACGGAGGTGGACGTGGACCGGCCCCCGGTTCTCACCGATGGACCGCTCGAGCTGAAGCTGGTCGAAGCCCTGCCCGATATGTGCAGTGAACACGGCCTTCCTTCCGTGGAAGATCGCCCCTTCGTGGTGAACTCCCAGGGGATGCCGCTATCGGAGATTCCGACCGCACGGGTGTTCCTCAGATCCATGAGACCGCCGTGGCGGCCCGACGACAACTACGGGATACAGGCCCGGCTCCGGTTCGACTGCCCCGCCTGCGAATTCTGCCTCCAGGACGTCAAGCGGTACCGGCGGATCGCGCAGGTGGCCCTGCTCGCGGTCGTGGCGGTATTCGCGGGGCTTGCTGTCGCGGTCCCCCTCCACCTGGAACAGCTCTATGTTCCGCTGGCACTTGCGGTGGTGCCCGGATGTTTCTTCGCGCTGGCCGTTGCCGTGGTGTCCTGGTCCCGATCGGGCTTCTTCGCCGATGTCTGGCTCACCCACGAGACCGAACACCTGATCGTGTCCGCACACCCGGATTTCGTCGCGGCCGTGGATCAGCTGCGGGCGGAATCACCCGATTGATGCCGGTGGGCCCGCACGATATCCAATGCGGCGCCCACCAGCACACCGCCGGGCCGGCGGAATTCCTCGAGGATCGTGAAATGATCCGCGCCCTCGACCGGCAGTAATCGTGAAGGCGCTCCCGCGGCGATCCGGTGGGCGTGCAGTGCCGCCGAATCTCCGATCAGGGCCGGTAGTTCGGCCGTCCCATAGGCGACGGTGAGGGGAGTGGTATCGCCTACGGGGCGGTGCAGGGGGGAGAGACCGGCGATCTCGTCGGGGGTGAGGGCGAGGGCTGCGCCGAACCCGGTTTCGGTGAGTGGCCTTAGCTCGTACACCCCCGATACCGCCAGGCCGCCGATCACGCCGGGCAGGTCGAGGGCGAGGGAGATCAGGTGGGCGCCCGACGACCATCCCGATACGACGATCGGCCCGGCCGCCCCGTGGTCGTCTCCGTGCCGGGCCAGCCAGCCGATCGCGGCGCGTATCTCGGCCACGATCCGGGTCAGCGACGCTTCCGGCGCCAGGGTATGTCCGGGCAGCGCCACCGACCAGCCGTGCGCGTGTAACCCTTCGGCGACGGTGGCGAAGCCCTGGCGGTCGTTGCGCTGCCAGTACCCGCCGTGGACGAACGCCAGGCAGGGCGCGGTGGGATCGGCCGCGGGGTAGATATCCCATTTGTTGGCCGGGAGCGGGCCGTACGGGATATCGAGGTGCCCGGGGTGGCGGGCCCGGAACCGCCGGGAGTGTTCGAGGCGCTGCCGGATGAGCGCGGCCGCGGCGGGTACCGCGGCGTTGCTGTCGTAGTCGGCGTGGCGTGGGATCACAGTGCTGCCGGTGTGTCGGGATTCCGTCGTGCCTGCGGTGTCGGTCATGCCGGGACCGCGACGGGCAGGATCGGGGAGTCGGCGTCGTGACGGATACCGCCGCGCAGGCAGAACGCGGGCCGCAGCAGCCGGTCGGCCTCGGCGATCGTGCCCTCGTTGTCCTGCAACGCGAACGCGCCCCGCTCGTCGTCGAGCACCGTGATATCGGCCGTCCGGCCTACTTCGAGCACGCCGAGTTCGTGGGAGAGCCCGAGCATTTCGGCGGCGTTCGAGGTCGCCATCGCCACGACCCGCGGTAGGTCCAGTCCGAGGGCGAGCATGGAGCTCATGGCCTGGGTGAGGCTGAACCGTGCCTGGCCCTTGAACGGATGGTTCTCATCGTCGGGATGTTCGGCCGGTGTACCGGCGGGGGGCGGCACCTCGGTGTTGTAGCCGTGCATATCGGCGCCGAGGGTATGCGGTATCACTCCGGCCGCGATGGCCTTCGCGGCGATCCGGTAGGAGAAATGACTGCCGTGCCCGACATCGACCTTGAGTCCGCGGTCCAGCGCGGCCCGGATGACGGTGTGCACGTTGCCGTCGTGGTCGACGAAACCGCCGGGATGCCGGGTGAACGGATGCGCCAGTACGTCTCCGGGCTGCAAGAGTGGGATGACGCGCTCCAGGATCGTATCGGCGTCCTCGCCGTTCGCGCCGCCTTCGGGCAGCTTCCACAGCTGGCCGAAATGGACGTAGAGCGGGAGGTCCACCCGGTGCGCGATCTCGGCGGCCATTTCGATCACCCGGATGCCCCAGCGGGCGAAACCGCCGATCTCGGCGTGGGCTTTGATCCCGCGCACGAGGTCGCGGTTGCCCTCCACGGCCGCGACCGTGGCGTCGATGTTCACGCCGTCGGGGCTGTAGAGGTTCTCGTAGAGGTGACCCTCGAGACCGCCCACGAGGTACGCGGACAGGAACGCCAGCACCCGGGTATCCGCGGGTTCGGCGATGTAGTGCCGGAACCCCGGCAGCGTCATACAGGAGGGCCCGCCCTGGTCGACGACCGTGGTGACGCCGGAACGGACGCCGACCATATCGGGGTCGAGGCCGAAGCGCCCGGAGACGTAGCGGAACACGTGCGCGTGGGTGTCGATCAGCCCGGGAACCACGAGCTTTCCGCGGACGTCGACGACCTCCCGGGCGCTCGAGTCCAGGATCCGCGGTTGTATCGCGACGACTCGTCCGTCGCGGACGGCCACGTCCATCCGGTCGTCGAGGCTGTTGGCTGGGCTGATCACCCGGCCTCCCCGCAGCAGGATGTCGTAGCGATCCGGCGAGTGGTTCATGCGATCACCTCAATTTGCCCGTAGGTACTCGTCGGTGCCGTGTTCCAGCCGACCCGCGCGCGCTGGTTCGGGCGCTCTGCCGAATGGCTCCGATTGATCCAGAATTGGTCCGACCACATCGACTGTAGGGAGCCGCGATCATCCCGGGCGACCCGCCGGAGCGAAACGTAACCTGCGAAACAGGAACGTAACTGTGCGGCGATTCGGCCGCTCGATGCGCTGTCGGCAATCGAGAATCGGCGGATTTCTCCATCGCGTGAACCGATTCTGGTCCGGGTGCGAAGGTGCGGTTATCGTCGTTGCATGAGGCCAGTTTCGGTTCCACCTCTGAATCGCCGCACGCGCAGCGTCGGCTCCGAGGTGGCCGCTCATATCGAGCAGATGATCGTCTCCGGGGAACTGTCGGCGGGTGATCGCCTGCCGGCCGAACGCGAGCTCGCCTCCAGTCTGGGTGTCTCGCGGACCTCGTTGCGCGAGGCGATGTTCGAACTCGAACGGAAACAGCTGGTGGTCCGGCATCAGGGCCGGGGCAGTATCGTCGCCGCGCCGCCCGCGGCCGCCGCCGAGCTGTTCGGCGGCCTGTCCGAACTCGATGCCGAACTGGGTAACGCGGTCGAGTTGCGCGATATCGTCGAACCCCGGATCGCGCAGTTCGCGGCCCTGCGGGCGGTCGAATCGAACCTGCTGTCGCTCTCGCGGGTCCTCGACGAATCCGATGAACAGCTGGCGGTCGCGGAATCCATCCGCCTCGACGTCGAATTCCACACCCTGCTCGCGCATGCCGCGCAGAACCCGCTGCTGGTGGCGCTGTGCGCGATGACCACCAGCTGGACCGAGCGCACCCGCGAACTCTCGCACAAAACGCAACTGGGCCGCCGCATCTCCATCCAGGGCCACCACGCGATCTACGCGGCCGTCGCGTCGCACGACGGCGCGGGCGCCTGCGCGGCGATGGAACAGCATCTGCGCGATGTGAAGGAGATCGGCCTGCGCCGGTTGTGACACCGGCGGGTCGCGCGACGGTGATAGGTTCCGCTGCGCGGCAACGGGTGGCCGTACCTCGTTCGTGAAATTCTCTGCGGCAGCGAATCGGCCGGGCACCTGCGCGAATTCAAATGCTGTTTACATCGCTTCGTGCGACGTTTACACGATCGGTTGCTGGTCCGACCAATCCGGTTTACCTTGGGCCTTGCGTGATCTCCGCGCCTATAGAATTTCCGAGGAGCCCGTATGTCGGCACCGTCAATTGTTGACCTCGAATCACCCGGGTGCACCGATGCCGTCCTGCTCGGCGACTGGCATGTCGTGGCGACCTCCGCCGAAATCGGATACGGCGATCTCCACGCCACCACATTGCTGGAACGAGATCTCGTGCTGTGGCGGGATCGGGAAGGCGAGATGCACGCATGGGACGATCTGTGCGTTCATCGGGGCGCGCGCCTGTCGAAGGGTTTCGTCAAGGACAACCGTGTCGTATGCCCCTACCACGGCTGGAATTACGACGGCGAAGCCAAATGCGTGTTCATGCCCGCCGCGCCCTCGGAGAAACCGATGAAGAAGGCCCGGGCGATACCGCACCACGTCCAGGAGAAATACGGGTTGGTGTGGGTGTGTATCGGAACTCCCGCACACGATATCCCGTCCTTTCCGGAATGGGATGACCATTCCTACAAGAAGGTGGTGTGCGGCCCGTACCGGTTCCGGTCCGGATACCGCGCGGTGGAGAACTTCATCGACGCCTCGCACTTCCCCT
This sequence comes from Nocardia sp. NPDC024068, assembly GCF_040638875.1. NCBI lineage: Bacteria > Bacillati > Actinomycetota > Actinomycetes > Mycobacteriales > Nocardiaceae > Nocardia > Nocardia sp. NPDC024068. The sequence goes on from NZ_JBEZYU010000051.1 coordinate 37,296, forward strand.
TCGTGCACGCGGGGGTCAACGGGGTGATCGACGATCCGGACCCGATCGCGCCGTACGAGGTGTACGAGGACGACCAGGGCATCTATTCGACCGAGGTGCGGGTGACCCAGCCCTACGGCGACCCCCGCGGGATCCCGGTGATCGCCTACTACGCCTACCGGGTGTTCCGGCCACTGGTGGCCTACTTCAAGAAACGGGTGGTGATCGCCGATCCGGCCCGCGCGCACGAGGGCGACGAGGCCGACCGGTTCTGCACCTTCCTGACCGCCCAGCCCGTCGACCAGACCACCAGTATCGTGCGGATCTGCTGTGCGATGAATTTCGATCCGGCGCCCAGCGACGAGGATGTGCGGCGCCGCCAGGATCTGGTGTATGCCCAGGACAGCGCCATCGTCGATACCCAGCGCCCCGAGCGCATCCCGGTGGAACTGCGCTACGAACTGCATCACCGCAGCGATCTCATGGGCCAGAAATATCGCAGCTGGCTGAAATCGGCGGGAGTCACCTATGGCGCTTTCGGCAGTCTCTGAAGTCCCCGCCGCGGCGCTGACCGGCCCCGGAACCTGCACTCCGGTGCGGGTGCGGCGGATCGAGTACGCCGCCGTGGACACCCATCTGGTCGAACTCGAATCGCTGGACGGCCGCGACCTTCCGGCGGTATCGGCCGGCGCGCACGTGGATATCCGGCTGCCGGCGGCGGCCGCCCTGGCGACCACCTCCCGGGTGCGGCAGTACTCACTGGTCCGGCCGCTGTGCTCGGGTTCCCGGTACGTACTGGGCGTCCGGCGCGACGACACCGGCCGCGGTGGTTCCCGCTGGATCCACGACGAGCTGCGGGTCGGATCGACCCTGGAGATCGGCGCCCCCCGCAACACCTTCGCGCTCGACGAGAGCGCGGCATCGTATGTGCTGATCGCGGGCGGTATCGGCATCACCCCGGTGATCTCGATGCTCGACCGGCTGACCGAACTGGGGCGTCCGGTGCGGATGCATTACTTCTGCCGGTCTCCGGAGCACGCGGTATTCGCGGACCTGCTCGCCGGCGACCACCGGGTCGCGGTGCACTACGGCAGGGGCGATGGAACCCGGTTGCGCACCGCCCTCGTCGCGGCCGATCGGGACGCGGCGGTCTACTGCTGCGGTCCGGAAACCATGACCGGCGAGGTCACCGCGCTGGCCGGGGAACGCGGGCAGCCCGTGCACGTGGAGCGGTTCGCGAACGCGGCCCCGGCGCCGGCCGACCGGGGCGGTTTCACGGTCGTGCTGGCGGGGCGGGGGGTCGAGATCGGCGTGGCGGCCGGTCGGTCGATTCTGGAGGCGGTGCTCGACGCCGGTGTCGATGTGCCCTTCTCCTGTGAGGAAGGCGTCTGCGGGGCCTGCGAGACGACGGTGGTCTCCGGTGAACCCGTGCACTTCGACACCGTGCGTGCGCCCGCGGAGCACAACGAACGACGCACCGTGATGATCTGCTGCGCCCGCAGCCGGTCCGAGAAATTGGTTCTCGATATATAAGAGCGGAATCCGCTGTTTCCGGTGCGGTACAGCGCTGTGCCCACGCGTCCGCCGAATGGTTATCGGTATCGGCCGCGGTGTATTCGTGCGCCGTTTCAGAAATATGTGATCGGAATGAACAAATGAATTCAGAAACGCTCGGGGAAACCCGGAAAAGAGAACGCCGCTCGACCTGGGGTGCGTTCATCGGAACCGCCATCGAATGGTACGACTTCTTCATATTCGGGACGGCCGCCGCCCTCGTTTTCAGCAAGGTCTTCTATCCCGAATTCGCGCCCGGTTCGGCATTGATGGCATCTTTCGCCACCATGTGGGTGGGATTCATCGCGCGCCCGGTCGGCGGCATGATCTTCGGGCATTTCGGCGACAGATTCGGACGGAAGAATGTTCTCGTCCTCACCCTGGTGATCATGGGTTCGGCGACCACCCTGATCGGCCTGCTACCCACCTACGCCCAGATCGGGGCCCTGGCGCCGGTGCTGTTGATCGTGCTGCGCGCGGTCCAGGGGCTGGCCGTCGGCGGTGAATGGGGCGGCGCGGTCGTGATGGCGACGGAGAACGCCTCGGACAAGAACAAGATCACCGCCGGGACCTGGGTGCAGCAGGGCTCACCGGCGGGGTCGATTCTGGCGACGCTGGCGTTCATGGCCGTGGGACTGCTGCCCGACGAACAGTTCCTCGCCTGGGGCTGGCGGATCCCCTTCCTGCTGAGCGCGCTGCTCGTCGGTGTCGGTGTCTACATCCGCTTCCGGGTGGAGGAGACCCGGGAGTTCGAGGAGGTACGGAAAGCGGACGCGACGGTCGACATACCCGCCGTGGAGGTGTTCCGGAAGAACCCGAGAATCCTGGCCCTGGCCATGGCCGCCTCCATCACCGGGGTCACCACGGTGTACTTCAACAACACCTTCCTGCTGTCGTGGACCACCAGCGAATTGAAGATGGACCGGTCGGTCATCTTGAACGTGTTGCTGGGGATGGCGATCCTGCAGTTCGCCTGGGCGCCGTTCACCGCCCGGCTGGCCCGCCGGTTCGGCGCGTACCAGGTGCTGTCGGCCGGGCTGGTGGTCATGGTGGTGCTGGCGGTGCCGTTCTTCGCCGCCATTCAATCGGCCGATCCGGTGGCCATCGCGGCCGCGCTCTATGTCAGCACCCTCGGTTACGGCGCCTACTGGGCGCTACTGGCGAGCTGGCTGGCCTCGGCATTCCCGGCGCGAGTCCGGTATTCGGGGGTTTCGCTGGCCTACCAGTTGTGCTCCTCGGTCGTGGGCGGCTCCACGCCGTTGCTCGCGCAGTGGATCCTGACCTCCACCGGCGGGAGCCCGTGGGCGGTGGCCACCTATTTCGTCTGCCTGCAACTGGCCACTCTCGCGGGCACCTGGGCGCTGCGGGCCAAGATGGGCGATCGCCCGGCCAGGCCCGCGCCCGCACCGGAAGTCGGACTTCCGGCGCGCGCGTGACCTGCGTGCTCTCGTCGCCCGCCGACCCGGCCCGGCCCCTGCCGCGGCCGGTTCGCTCCGCCCACGTACCCGCTTCGTCGAGACGCCGCAGCGATATCCGAGGCTTACCACCAGTTCACGTACATCTGCGAACAGCC